>DASVUT010000226.1:0-5709 GCA_036386955.1 Sphingomonas sp.
CGAACTCGCATCAAAAGGTTTTGCATGCCCGACATCTCCGACGCAACCGCTGCCGGCGTCCAAGCGGACGGGTCGACCGACCGGCTCGCCATCGACACAATTCGCACGCTGTCGATGGATGCGGTGCAGAAGGCGAATTCGGGGCACCCGGGAACGCCGATGGCGCTGGCGCCGGTCGGCTATACCTTGTGGACGCAGTTTCTGCGCTACGACAGCCGCCACGCGGACTGGCCCAACCGTGACCGGTTCGTACTGTCGGTCGGGCATGCGTCGATGCTGCTGTACAGCTTAATCCATTTGGCCGGGATCGAGGAGATCAATGCCGAGGGCGCGAAGTCGGGCAAAGAAGCCGTCAGCCTGGACGACATCCGCGAGTTCCGGCAGCTGTCCTCCCGCACGCCGGGGCATCCCGAATATCGCCACACCACGGGTGTGGAGACGACCACGGGACCGCTGGGTGCGGGCTGCGGCAATTCGGTGGGCATGGCGGTCGCCGAACGCTGGCTGGCGGCGCGGTACAACCGACCGGGCTTCACCCTGTTCGATCACGACGTTTACGCGCTCGCCGGCGATGGCGACATGATGGAGGGCGTCGCCAGCGAGGCGGCGAGTCTCGCGGGACACCTGAAGCTGTCGAACCTGTGCTGGATCTACGACAGCAATCACATCTCGATCGAGGGCGCGACCGACCTCGCGTTCGGCGAAGATGTCGGCAAGCGGTTCGAAGCCTATGGCTGGTCCGTCATCCATGTCGATGACGCCAACGACACGGCGGCGCTGGCAGCCGCTCTCGAAGCATTCAAGGCGGAGACCGACCGTCCGACCTTCATCGTCGTCCATTCTGTGATTGGCTGGGGCAGCCCCAAGGCCGGCAGCGAGAAGGCGCATGGCGAACCGCTGGGCGAGGAGGCCATCGCCAAGACGAAGCAGGCTTATGGCTGGCCCTCGACCGAGCCTTTCCACATCCCACCGGGCGTGGCCGAGCATGTCCAGGCGCAGATGGCGCGCGGGCAGACGCTGCGGGACGAATGGGTCGCGACCGTCGACCGCTATGGGCAGGCGCACCCCGAACTCCGCGCCGAACTCGACCTGTTGCTGAAGGACCGCCTGCCCGACGACTGGGACGCCGACATCCCCGAATTCCCCGCCGATGCCAAGGGCATGGCGAGCCGCGACTCGGGTGGCAAGGTGCTGAACGCGATCGCGGGCAAGGTACCGTGGCTGATCGGGGGATCGGCGGATCTGGCACCGTCGACCAAGACCGACATTAAGGGCAAGGGGTCGTTCTCGGCCGCCGATCATGGGGGGCAGAACTTCCATTTCGGGGTGCGCGAACACGGCATGGGTGCGGTGGTCAACGGCATGGCGCTGTCCCACCTGCGTGCCTATGGCTCCACCTTTCTGGTCTTTCTGGATTACATGCGCCCGCCCGTGCGGCTGTCGGCGATCATGGAGGTCGGCTCGGTCTGGGTCTTCACCCATGATTCGATCGGGGTCGGCGAAGACGGCCCGACCCACCAGCCGATCGAACAGATCGCGACGCTCCGTGCGATTCCCGGGCTCGACACGATTCGGCCCGGTGATGCCAATGAAGTCGCCTGGGCATGGCGCGCGGCGGTGATGGATGCCGATCACCCAACCGCGCTCATCTTCTCGCGTCAGGCGCTGCCGACGCTCGACCGCAGCAAATATGGTTCGGCGAAAGGCTTGATGAAGGGCGGCTATGTGCTGGCGACCTGCGACGGCGAGCCGGAGGTCATTCTCATCGCCACGGGCAGCGAATTGTCGCTCGCGGTCGATGCCTATGAGGCGCTGATCGCTGACGGGGTCAAGGCGCGCGTGGTCTCGATGCCGAGCTGGTACCGGTTCGAGCGACAGGACAAAGCGTATAAGGAAAGCGTACTGCCCGCCGCCGTGCCGGCGCGTGTCGCGATCGAAATGGCGGGCGAGTTCGGCTGGCATCGCTACACCGGCAACAGGGGCCGCGTGATCGCGATGCAGACGTTCGGCGCATCGGCCCCGATCGCCAAGCTGCAGGACAAATACGGGTTCACCGTCGACAACGTCGTGAAGGTCGCCCGCGAAACCATAGAAGCGAACGGCCTCGCGGCCGCTTGGGAGACGAACCATGGGTAAGCTCGCCGACCTGTCGGCCGCAGGCACCGCGGTGTGGCTGGATTTCGTCGACCGCAAGTTCCTGGAGGTCGGTGGCCTGCAGAGGCTCGTCGATGAGGACGGGCTGACCGGAGTGACGTCCAATCCGTCGATCTTCGAGAAGGCGATGGGGCATGGCGACGCGTATGACGCAACGCTTGCCGCCTATGACGCCGAGCATCCGGATGCGGCGACGATCGACCGCTATGAGCATCTGGCGGTGCAGGACATCAAGGCCGCGGCCGAGACGCTGGCGCCTGTGTACGAGCGGCTTGATGCCAAGGACGGCTATGTCAGCCTAGAGGTGTCACCCTATATCGCAGACGACGCCGATGCGACGATCGCGGAGGCGCAAAAACTGTGGGCGGCGGTCGATCGGCCCAACCTGATGATCAAGATCCCCGGCACCTTGGCCGGTGGCCCCGCGATCAGTGCCACGATCGCGGCGGGGATCAACGTCAATGTCACGCTGCTGTTCGCGCAAGACGCGTATATCCGCGTCGCGGAAGCCTATGCAACGGGGCTGGAGGAGCGGGTGCGCCAGGGGCAGCCGATCGACCGGATCGCGAGCGTCGCCAGCTTCTTCGTCAGCCGGATCGACTCGGTGATCGACAAGGACATCGATCGCCGCGTGGGTGAAGGCGATCCCGAGCGCGAGGCGCTGCAGGCGCTACGCGGCAAGGTCGCGATCGCCAACGCCAAGATGGCGTATCAATGGTTCCTGGAGTTCGAACGATCCGACCGTTGGCAGGCGCTGGCCGCCAAGGGCGCAATGCCGCAGCGGCTGCTGTGGGCGTCGACCGGGGTCAAGGACAAGGCGTACCCCGACACGCTCTATGTCGACACGCTGATCGGACGCGACACGGTCAACACGATGCCGCCGGCCACCATGGATGCGTTTCGCGAACGCGGGACGGTGGCGGAGACGCTGACCAACGACATCGAGGCTGCGCGCCATGTCCTGGCGGAAGCAGAGCGGCTTCGGATCGATCTGACCGCGGTCACCGATACGCTGGTGAGCGAGGGCGTCGCGTCCTTCACCAAGGCCTTCGACGACCTGCTGGGGTCGATCGCGGCGAAGAAGCCCGCTGAGGCATAGAAAAGTCGTCACCCTGAACCTGGTTCAGTGTCCATGGCGCGACGCTCAGTACGGGCGGGCACGGTTGCACCATGGATGCTGAAACAAGTTCAGTATGACGGATGTTGGTTGACAGTATTGTTTTGCAGGAGCGCGCATGAAGATCGCGATGATCGGGCTGGGCCGGATGGGCGGCAACATGGCGCGGCGGCTGATGCGCGGGGGGCATTCGATCGTCGCCTATGACCGCGACGAAGCCGCCGTCGCCAAGTTGGCGGGTGAAGGCGCGCAGGCCGCTACTTCCATCGAGGATGCGGGCGCGAAGCTCGACAGCCCCGCGATCTGGTGGGTCATGCTGCCGGCAGGGCAGATTACCGACGACACGATCGACGCGATCGCGGCCTGCGCCAGCGCAGGCGACATCATCATCGATGGCGGCAACAGCTTCTACAAGGACGATATTCGCCGCGGCAAGGCGCTGGGCGAGCGCGGTATCCATTATGTCGATGTCGGCACATCGGGCGGCGTGTGGGGGCTGGAGCGCGGTTATTGCATGATGATTGGTGGCGACAAGGAGACGGTCGATCTGCTCGATCCGGTCTTCAGCACGCTCGCACCCGGGATCGGTTCGGTCCCGCGCACCCCCGATCGCATGGCGCATGAGGGTGAGGACCCGCGCGCCGAGCAAGGCTATATCCATGCCGGCCCCGCCGGCGCCGGGCATTTCGTGAAGATGGTCCACAACGGAATCGAATATGGCCTGATGCAGGCTTATGCCGAGGGCTTCGACATCCTGAAGAGCAAGGCGTCCGAAAAGCTGCCCAAGGACGAACGGTTCGACCTGAACCTGACCGACATCGCCGAGGTCTGGCGACGCGGCAGCGTGATCTCGTCCTGGCTGCTCGATCTGACTGCGGCAGGCCTGGCACGCGATCAGGAGCTGAAGCAGTTTTCCGGCCATGTCGCCGATTCGGGCGAAGGCCAATGGACGATCGATGCGGCCATGGAGGAGGCGGTGCCCGCCTATGTCCTTTCGGCGGCGCTGTTCGCGCGTTACCGCAGCCGGGTCGATCATACGTTCGGCGACAAGATACTGTCGGCGATGCGCTTCGGCTTTGGCGGGCATGTCGAGATGCCGCAGTGACGGCCGGAGCCATCCGGCTCGTCGTCAGTGATGTCGACGGCACCCTGGTCGACAAGCAAAAGCAGCTTACCCCCAGTACCATCGCCGCGGTCGCGCGGCTCCGCGACGCGGGGTTGCCGTTCACCATCATCAGCGCGCGACCCCGATCGGGGATGATGCCGATCCTGGACGCACTAAAGCTCGATTGCGATGTCGCGGCGTTCAATGGGGGCATCCTGTTCCGCCGCGACGGCAGCGAATCGGTCCATCACCTCGTTGATGCCGAGGTCGCGCGCGGAGCCATGGCGGCGGCGTCGGGTCTGGCGGTCGATATCTGGGTCTTCGCCGACGATCGCTGGTACGCCTCCACCAATCAGGGGCCGCATGTGAACAGCGAGCGTCGCGCGTCGAACCAGGAACCGGTGGTCCGCACGGACATGACCGATCTGCTCGACCGCACCGACAAGATCACCTTCGTCAGCGACGAACCCACCGTGCTGCATGACCTCAAGGCGCGCATCGATGCGGCGTTCGCGGGCAAGGCGACCGTCATTCAATCGCAGGCCTATTATCTGGACATCACCGCCCTGGCCGCGAACAAGGGCAACGGGGTCGCCGCCCTGGCGGCGATCTGGGACGTGCCGCTGAGCGCTGTCGCCGCGATCGGTGATCAGGCGAACGACATCGCGATGCTGGAGCGCGCCGGCCTCGCCATCGCGATGGGCAATGCGCCGGATGCGGTGAAAGCGGTGGCCGATCACGTCACCCGCGCCAACGACGCGGACGGGGTCGCGCATGCGATCGATACGATCATTCTGGGCAAGGCATTTTCATGAAGCAATTGGTTGCGTTCGACCTCGACAACACGCTGGCGGAATCGAAACAGCCGCTGGGCGAGCCGATGGGGGAGGCGTTGGCGGATCTGCTCGCCGTCGCGCAGGTGGCGGTGATTTCGGGCGGCGACTGGCCGCAGTTCCAGAAACAGGTCGCGTCACGCCTGCCCGCGCGCGCCGGTCTCAGCCGGCTGTGGCTGATGCCGACCACGGGTACCAAGCTGTACACGCATGCGGCCGGCGCGTGGACGCCGGTCTATGCCGAACTGTTCGACGACGACACCAAGGCCAAAATCCTGCGCGAGTTCGACGCGTCGTTGCAGGCAACCGGCTTCGTGCCGGAACAGACCTGGGGCGAGCGGATCGAGGATCGTGGCAGCCAGATCACCTTTTCCGCGCTCGGCCAGCAGGCCCCGCTTGCGCAAAAAGAGCACTGGGACCCCGACTTCGCCAAGCGCAAGGTGATCCAGGCGGACTTGAAGCAGCGGCTGCCCGGCCTGTCGATCAACATGGGCGGCGCG
>DASVUT010000227.1:0-3123 GCA_036386955.1 Sphingomonas sp.
CGGGCCGTTCCTGGGTTCTCGGGTATGGCTTTGCACGCCCGAGAATGACGTGGGCTGGCGATCCCCTCAGACCTGGCGTTCAACCATCATCTTCTTGATCTCGGCGATCGCCTTGGCCGGGTTCAGGCCCTTGGGGCAGACATTGGCGCAATTCATGATCGTGTGGCAGCGATACAGGCGGAACGGGTCCTCCAGATCGTCGAGCCGTTCGCCGGTCATCTCGTCGCGGCTGTCGGCGAGCCAGCGATAGGCCTGGAGCAGGATCGCGGGACCCAGGAACTTGTCGGCGTTCCACCAATAGCTGGGGCATGAGGTCGAGCAGCACGCGCACAGAATGCATTCGTACAGGCCGTCCAGCTTCTCGCGATCCGCGGGCGACTGCAGCCGCTCCTTGCCCGACGGTGCCGGGGTGACGGTTTGCAGCCACGGCTTGATCGAGTTGTACTGCGCATAGAAGTGCGTGAAGTCGGGGACGAGATCCTTGACGACCTCCATGTGCGGCAGTGGCGTGATCCGCACCTCGCCCTTCACCTCCTCGATCGCGGTGGTGCAAGCAAGCCCGTTGCGACCATCGATGTTCATCGAGCACGAGCCGCAAATCCCCTCGCGGCACGACCGGCGGAAGGTCAGCGAACTGTCCTGTTCGGCCTTCACCTTGATCAGCGCGTCGAGCACCATGGGGCCGCAGGTGTCGAGATCGACCTGAAAAGTGTCGTAGCGCGGGTTTTCGCCCGAGTCGGGATCGTAGCGATAAATCTTGAACGACTTGAGCCGCTTGGCCCCTTCGGGCGCGACGAACGAGCGGCCTTTCTTGACGACGCTGTTCTTGGGCAGGGCGATGGCGGCCATGGTTCGATCCTTTGAGCTTGGAGGGGCAGATAGCGATTGCCGCCCTTCGGCTCAACGGGTTAGCGCGATTTGGTGCCCGACCAATCGATGCGGCGTGTGATGAACATCATCGCCGCCAGCGCCACGAACAGCAGCACCGATCCGATCAGCAGCGAATAGGCTTCCAGGCTGAGCAGCAGGTAGAGAACGGCGTAGAGCCCGGCCAGCAGCGCGGCGATCAATCGCCCGCGCTGCCAACTGCCCAGCACGGCGGCCGAGTAGGCCGCGAGCAGCGCGATGATCGCGGTCGCCGCGACCAGATAGGCTGGGGTGAAACCGATCACCTCCGCCAGTGCCAGCAACAGCACGAAGAACAGCACGAGCCCGGCACCGACCAGCAGATATTCGGGCACCGCGACCCGGACGCCGCCGACCACGTCGAACATCAGGAACGCGGCAAAGGTGAAGCCGATGAAGAGAAAGCCGTATTTCACCGACCGGTTGACCTCGTCATACAGGTCCAACGGCGAGACGAGATCGACCCGCGCGACCTGTTGGTCGGGCGTGGGCGCACCCACGGCAACCGGTTGGGCCGCGCCCTCGTCGGTCGTCGCCAAGGCACGTCCGAGCGCGAGGTTGCCGATCCGCCAGCCCGCGGCAAAGCCCTGCGCGACGATGCGCCGCGTCGCCGGCAGGAAGCCGCCGGCAAAGCTTGGATGCGGCCAGGTGGAATCGAGTGTCCAGCGCGTGTCGCCGGCCTGAGGTGCGAGCGCCAGCGACGCATTGCCGCGAAACGCGAAGGCGAAGCGGATGTCGACGGGTGCTGCGGTGAGCGCACGCGCATCGATCCAGGCGAAGAACCCCGCCCCGCCCGTCTCACGTGGCCCGTGCCCTGGCTGGAGCGCGAGCGCGCGTCCGGCGATGCTGGCGCGCGGCGGCGATCCGAACAGCCCGCGCGCATCAGAAAGACCGAAACGCAGCTCCGCCCGGTCGAAGGCGAGCCGATCGGCGGTGACGCCGACGCGCGCGAGATCGGCGGGCAAGGCGAAGCGCGCCGTTCCGCTCGCATGCGCCTCGTACACCACGGCTTCGTAGATCGATCGGCGACGACGTTCGGGGTCGATACGCGTGTCGATCGCCGACGTCTGCGGCGACAGGATCAGTTCGCGCCAGACGATGTTCGTGCGCGTGACCTGGCGGCCATTCTCGTTGGCGGTCTCGGTTAGCTGTTCCTGATACGGGATGGCGATGATCGGACCGGCCATGACCTGCGCCCCGCCCCAGCCCTCCACGAGCGAGGCCTGCGCCGTCGTCGATTGCGTCTACCGATCGTAATTCAGCAGATACACGGTCAGCAGCGGGATGGCGAGCAGCCCGGCCAGCAGCAGCGCGACAACGAACTTGGCCCCCGGTGTGCGGAGCGCACGAGTGGCCCTGGTCTCGGCGGTGGCGGCGTTGTCGGTCACGGCGTGCCTTTCGGGATGATCGCCCGAAAGGCTAGGCGCGAAGCCGCAGGTCGACCAGTCAGGCTTTGGTGCAGCGGCCGTGCAAGCGCGGTGCAGCCATCAGATCACGTCGAGCACCAGCCCCAGCGCACGCGCTTCCTCCGCCTCGATATACCAGTTCGACGTGGCGCGGGCGCGCAGATCGTCCAGCGTCACCTGCGACCCTTCGACGATCTGCGCGAAGCCTTCGTCCTGGATCGCGATCGAATGTTCGATCTCGTTCAGCTTGGCCTTGAGCGTCGCGGGCAATGTGGTCAGCGGGCCCGACAAGTGGATCGTCGACGTCATCGAACGTTCGTGCAGCATCAGCCGCGTGCCGCGCGTCAGGAACCTCTTGTCGACGGGAAAGGCCGACATGAAGGTCGCGCCCGCCGAATAGACGGCGACCTTGCCCAGGAACAGCGCCTCGCGCCCGCTATGGTCGCGCAGCAGCCGGATGTCGTCACCCATGGCGCGGCCCATCTCCGGGTCGCCACCGAGCGTCGTGATCGCCACGACGATCGGTCCATCGGCGGGCGCGGCGGCGAGCTGGGCCTGGAAATTGTTGTACATCGCATCGTCGACGACGCCGTGCAGCCGGATGTGCGGCTGTGCGAGCAGCGGATAGTTGATGGCGTTGTTCTGGCGCAAGTGCTGGGTCATGGCTGGGCAACCATGAACAGAGGCGAGGGTTCCAACCTCGGTTCGTATTGAGCGAAGTCGAAGCACAGGTGCCAGGGCCCCGCGACGTGCCCTTCGACTTCGCTCAGGGCGAACGGAGGGGGATGCGTCGCGCTACCGCTCCAGCGAG
>DASVUT010000228.1:0-9130 GCA_036386955.1 Sphingomonas sp.
TGGACCCTGAAACAAGTTCAGGGTGACGGCAGGGTTGGGGATCATTAGGCACTGCCCCCATGAAGCATGCACTCCCCGTCACCCGCGAAGCCGATTTCGCCGCCTGGTACCAGTCCGTCATCGCCGAGGCCGACCTGGCCGAGGAATCGGGCGTGCGCGGCTGCATGGTCATCCGCCCATGGGGATACGGCATCTGGGAACGTATCCAGCGGCTGCTCGACGACCGGATCAAGGCGACCGGTCACGAGAATTGCTATTTCCCGCTGTTCATCCCCTTGTCGTATTTCGAGAAGGAGGCCGAGCATGTCGAGGGCTTCGCCAAGGAAATGGCGGTCGTCACGCACCACCGGCTGATCCCTGACGGCAAGGGCGGGCTGATGCCCGATCCCTCCGCCAGGCTCGAAGAACCGCTGGTCGTCCGCCCGACGTCGGAAACCGTGATCGGCACCGCGTTCGCGCGCTGGGTGCAATCGTGGCGCGACCTGCCCGTGCTGATCAACCAATGGGCCAATGTCGTGCGCTGGGAAATGCGCACGCGCATGTTCCTGCGCACCACCGAATTCCTGTGGCAGGAGGGCCATACCGCGCACGCCACGGCCGACGAGGCGCGCGAGGAAACGCTCAAGATGCTCGAGGTGTACCGCTCCTTCGCGGAGGAATGCCTGGCGCTGCCCGTCGTCGCCGGCGAGAAGCCCGAGAACGAGCGCTTCCCGGGTGCCGTCGCGACCTACAGCATCGAGGCGATGATGCAGGACGGCAAGGCGCTCCAGGCGGGCACGTCGCATTTCCTGGGCACCAATTTCGCCCACGCGCAGGGCATCCGCTTCCAATCGGCGGCGGGTGAGCTGGAATATGCCAACACCACCTCCTGGGGCGTGTCGACGCGGATGATCGGCGGCGTCATCATGGTGCACGGCGACGATGACGGCTTGCGCGTGCCGCCGCGGATCGCGCCGTGGCAGGTGGTGATCGTCCCCATGCTGCGCGACACGCCCGAGGACGAGGCGCTGGTCGCCTACTGCAGGACGCTGCGCGACCAGCTCGGCGCGCTTACCGCCTTTGCCGAGCCGGTCCGCGCGCTGCTCGACCTGAAGCCTGCAAAACCCGCGACCAAGCGCTGGGGCTGGGTCAAGAAAGGTGCGCCGGTGATCGTCGAGGTCGGCCCACGCGACATGGCCGGTGGCAATGTCTCGGTGATTCGCCGCGACGAACTCTACGGCGACGGCGGCAAGCTGAAGAGCGCGGTGGTGGCGCAGGACGCGTTCGTCGGCACCGCTGCGGACCTGCTGACCGACATCCAGAACGCGCTCCATATCCAGGCCGCCGAACGGCTGCACGCCAGCATCGTGCCGCTCGACGATTGGGCCGCGGTTCAGGCGCATTTCGCGGAAGGCCGCAAGAACCCCGGCTGGGTCGATGTCCGCTGGTCCAAGCCCACCGGTGCCGCGCTCGACGCGGTGGTGGAGCGGCTGAAGACGCTGAAACTCACCATCCGCAACGCGCCGATGGGCCAGACCGGCAGCGACGAGGGGCCTTGCGTGTTCACCGGCGAACCTGCGGTCGAGCGCGTGTTGGTCGGCCGCAGCTACTGAACCGGCCCAGTTCCTCCCCCATTTCATGGGGGAGGTGTCAGCCGCAGGCTGACGGAGGGGGCCCGTACGCCGCCGCTCGCCATGCCCCCTCCGACGCGCTACGCGCGCCACCTCCCCCGTAAACGGGGGAGGAGCCCGAAGCCCGCGCGTACGATCCCCAATCGTCCTGGTGCCGCCTCCCTCGTAAACGGGGAGGAGCTCGAAATAGCTGAAAACACGCGGGGGAGAGCCTTCGCTCGATCCCCCGCGCCTATCGCGCGCACCGTTGCCGGTTTGTCCGGCGGCGACCCTCCCCGAGACGATCTTATCGTTGTCGGTGCCTCGACACCTGCGGCCTAGACCCGCCGCACACGAAAAAAAAGGCCGGGAGAACCCGGCCTGTGTAAGTTTTTAGGAGAGGATGCCTGAAAGGCACGGTCTTTGTGCATCGCAGCACCGGCGGGTGCAATTGCAAATTGTGCAATGCAGCGTGTCGGGAATGCATCCGCGACCTGCGGCTATGGCAAGTTCACACCTGACGGATGCGCGCGGCGTCCCTATCTTGGCCGGATGCCAAAGCCCATCGGGCTGCCCACGCGGCAGCAGATCCTTGATTTCATCCAGCAATCCGATGTCCCGGCGGGCAAGCGCGAGATCGCGCGCGCGTTCGGCCTGCACGCGCAGCACAAGATCGCGCTCAAGTCGCTGCTAAAGGACATGGCCGATGAAGGGCTGATCGACTCGGCGCCTGGCCGCGCGTTCCACCGCATGGGCGGGGTGCCGAAGGTGACGGTGCTGCGCATCGTCGATGTCGATGACGGCGGCAATGTCTGGGCTGTGCCCGACCGCTGGGAGGCGGAGACCCCGCCGCCGCGGCTGCGCGTGCGCGAACGCAAGCGCGGGGCGTTGGCGATCGGCGAGCGGGTACTCGCGCGCACGGAAGAAGCCGGGCAGGGCTGGATCGCACACCCGATGAAGGTGCTGGCACCCACCAGCGAACGCGTGCTGGGCGTGCTGCGCCAGGAAGGCGAGAGATTCTGGCTGACCGGCGTCGAGAAAAAGGAGCGGCGCGAGTTCGCCGTATCGGACACGGGCGGTGCCGAGGCCGGCGATCTGGTGCTGGCCGAAATGGCCGGCCGTCCGCCGCGCGTGACCGCCCGGGTCGTCGAGCGGCTGGGCGATCCCTTCGCGCCGCGCAGCTTCTCGCTAATCGCCATCCACAAGCTCGGCATTCCCGACGTCTTCACGCCCGAAACGCTGGCGGAGGCGGAAAAGGTCGCCGGACAGCCGCTGGGTGAGGATCGCGAGGACCTGCGCCACCTGCCGATCGTCGCGATCGACCCCGTCGACGCGCGCGACCATGACGACGCGATCTGGGCCGCTCCCGATGACGATCCGGCCAACGAAGGCGGGTGGAAGGCGATCGTCGCGATCGCCGACGTGTCCTTCTACGTCCGCCCGGGATCAGAGATCGACCGCGACGCGCGCCGGCGCGGCAACAGCGTATATTTCCCCGACCGCGTCGTGCCGATGCTGCCCGAAATCCTGTCGGCGCATGTGTGCTCGCTCAAGGAAGGCGAAGACCGCGCCGCACTCGCCTGCCACCTGCGCATCAACAAGGCCGGGGCGCTCAGGTCCTGGCGCTTCTCCCGCGCCGTCGTGCGCCTGGCGGCGAATGTCGCGTATGAGGATGCGCAGGCTGCGATGGACCTTCTGTGTTCCCGCGAAGGCGGGAACCCAGTTCCGCCGGCAGACCTGGGCTCCGGCCTTCGCGGGAGCACGGTGAGCGCCGAATTGGAACAACCGCTCCGCGACCTCTGGGCCTGCTGGCGCGCGCTCGAACGCGCCCGCGCCGCGCGCGAACCGCTCGAACTCGACTTGCCCGAACGGCGCGTCGTCCTCGACGAAAAGGGCCGCATCCTCTCGGTCGCCCCGCGCGAGCGCCTCGACGCGCACCGGCTGGTCGAGGATTACATGATCGCCGCCAACGTCGCCGCCGCCAAGGCGCTGGAGGACAAGCGCGCGCCGGTCATGTACCGCGTCCACGAACCGCCCACGCGCGAAAAGCTGGTGGCGCTGAAGGATTATCTCGACACGTTCGGCGTGCCGCTGGCGCTCGGCCAGGTCATCCGCCCCCAAACGTTCAACCGCATCATCGAACGCGTTGGCGATGCGGACTTCCGGCCGCAGGTCATGGAACAGGTGCTGCGCACCCAGACCCAGGCCTATTACGGGCCGGGCAATCACGGCCATTTCGGGCTGTCGCTCGGCTCCTACGCGCATTTCACCTCGCCCATCCGTCGCTATTCCGACCTCGTCGTCCACCGCGCGCTCGTCGGCGCCTACGCGCTGGGCCCCGGCGGTCACATGCCCGACGAAGGCGAGATGGAGCGGATCGGCACCTCCATCAGCCAGTTCGAACGCCGTGCGATGGAGGCCGAACGCGACACGGTCGACCGCTATGTCGCCGCGTTCCTCGCCGAACGGGTGGGGGAGGTGGTCGGAGTCCGTATCACCGGGGTCCAGAATTACGGCTTCTTCGCGACGGTCGAGGGCGTCGGCGGGGACGGGCTGATGCCCGTGCGTGATCTGGGCGGCGAGTATTTCCGCTTCGACGAGGCCGCGCGCAAGCTGGTGGGTGAAACGAGCGGTCAGGAATATGCGCTGGGCATGCGGCTGGAGCTGAAGCTGGCGGAGGCGAATCCGGTATCGGGCGCGCTCCGCTTCGAACTGCCGGGCGGCAAGGCTGCGGCACCCGAGACGCGCGGCCACCCACGCGTTCTCAAACGCCGCGGCCGCCCTGCTAACATCCGTCACCAGGGAGGTCGCCGATGATCCGCGACGCCGGCCCCACGCTGACCGGCCAGGCGGTGCGGGTACGGGGCAGCATCGCGCCCCAGTTCCTCGCCCGCCACGCGCTATCGCCGGTTGATGCCATCCCCTTCCAACCGGCGAATGCCAGGGAGGCGAAGGCTTTCGCGGCGATGCGCGCCACCGGTTGCGTCGTGGAGTCCAGCCCCGGCCACTTTTACCTCGACCTCCCCGCCTGCCACCGCGAAGAAGACCGCCGCCGGAGAAAGGCGGTCCCTCGCGTGATCCTGGCGTGCGTCTTGGTCGCGGTGCTGGCGATGCTGTTCTATCGCGGCTGACGATCGTCGCCGAAGAAGCAGAAGATTGGTTCACGCGAAGGCGCGGAGAACGCAGAGTGGGCTATCCACCGCGAAGCGGCCTCATCATCGATACGATCGATTGGCTATGCTGCCAGCACTACTTCTTCTCCGCGCCCTCTGCGCTTCCGCGCGAACAATCTGCCCTTCTTCGCCTTTGCGCCTTCGCGCGAAAAGAATCCTTTTACCCAGCCGTAAACCTCAGCCCCGCCCGGTCGACCAGCCGCTCCCTCAGCCGCGCCCCGAGCAGCGCCCCCGGCGTCCATATCCCGCCCTCACCCTCGGTCTCCGCCAGCAACCGCGCCGTCTCGGCAATCATCTTGGACGTGGAGCCGTAACCCGGATCGCGGTCCCCCGTGACCACCTGGTCGACGCGCGTCCCGTCGGGCATGATCCCGGCGAACAACAGGTCGTAATGCCCGCTCTCGCGTTCCTCGCGCGACGGCCCTTCGCCCGGCTTGGGGCCCTTGTCACCCGACAGCGGATTGACCTTGGCCAGCGCCTCCGCCGCCATCCGGCCCATCTCGCCCAGGCCAGGCACCACCACCATCTCGTCATAGACGAAATCGGCACCATAAGTCTGGCCGAGCAGGAAATTGGTCCGGTGGACGTTCTTGGTGTTGATCGGGGCCATGATGAACGGCGCCACCCACGCGCCGATCGCACTGTCATATTCGGGTACCATCCCCGTCGGCTGCGATGCGCCGGTAAAGCCGGGCGTCAGCGCGAACGGGCTGGTCAGCAGCTTGACCTGCGACGGGTCGCGCGCCGCGGCGGCCAGCGTCGCCTTCAGGCTGGCCGCGGTGCCGCCCGAAAAGCCGCCCTTCATCGCCCGGACACGCCCTTTCACGCGCGGAGCCGGCATGCCGAACCGTTCGCGCGCTCGCTCCTGCAGCGCCTGCACGCCCAGGTCGAACGGGATCGAATCGAACCCGCAGGAAAACACGATCCGCGCGCCGGTGCGCTTGGCCTCGGCCTCGTGCGCGTCGATCATGTGGCGCATCCATACCGGCTCGCCGCACAGATCGGCATAGGCCGTGCCCGCCGCGACGCAGGCCGCGACCAGCGATCCGCCGTATAGCTGATACGGACCGACCGTGGTCAGCACGACCTGCGTTCGCGCGGCCATCGCCGCCAGCGTCGCGGGCTCGTCCGCGTCGGCGACGATCAGCGGCACGTCCGCGCCGATCTCGGCGGCGACGTGCGCCAGCTTTTCGGCCGACCGCCCCGACATCGCCCACCGCTCGGCCCCCGCGCCGACCAGATATTCGGCCACCAGTCGCCCGGTGAACCCGGTCGCGCCGTGAACAATGATGTCGAAATCGCGTACCATTGGCCGTTCTCCTGTTGATCTAGGCCGCCTGGCTGAATTGCAGGCTCGCGAGTCTCGCATACAGGCCCTGTCGCGCGATCAGCTGGGCATGGCTGCCTTCCTCGACGATCCGCCCTTCGTCCATCACCACGATCCGCCCCGCCGCGCGGATCGTCGCCAGCCGGTGCGCGATGACCAGCGTGGTGCGATTGTCCATCAGCCGCTCCAGCGCTTCCTGCACCAGCCGCTCGCTTTCGGCATCCAGCGCGCTCGTCGCCTCGTCCAGCAGCAGGATGGGCGCGTCGCGGAGCAGCGCGCGCGCGATCGTCACCCGCTGCCGCTGTCCACCCGAAAGCCGCGCGCCGCCTTCGCCCAGATAGGTATCCAGACCCTCGGGCAGCCGGCGCAGAAACTCGGCCGCGTTCGCCGCCTCCGCCGCCGCCCAGAGCTCGTCATCGCTCGCGTCCCAGCGGCCATAGCGCAGATTATCGCGCGCCGACGCGCCGAAGATCACCGTTTCCTGCGGCACCAGCGCGATGCGCGCGCGCACCGCCGCCGGGTCCGCATCGCGCAGATCGACGCCGTCGACGGTGATCCGCCCGCCTTCGGGATCGTAGAATCGCTCGGCGAGCTGGAACAGAGTCGACTTGCCCGCACCCGACGGGCCAACCACCGCCACCGTCTCTCCCGCTGCGACCGACAGCGTGAAATCGATCAGCGCCGACACCTCGGGCCGGGTCGGATAGCGGAAGGCGACATGCTCGAACGCGAGCGCGCCCGGCGACGGTTCGGGCAGCGCGACAGGATTGGCGGGCGCGGAAATCTCGGAGCGTTCGCGCAGCAACTCGTTCAGCCGCCCCGCCGCACCCGCGCCGCGCAGCAACTCGCCGTAAACCTCGGTCAGCGCCCCGAACGCACCGGCGACGATCCCGCCCGTCAACACGAAGGCCGCGATGGATCCGCCGCTGAGCGCCCCCGCGGCGACATCGCTCGCGCCTTCCCACAGGACCAATGTGATCGATCCGAACACCAGGCTGATGACCACGCCGGTCATGATCGAACGCAGCGCGATCCGCTGCCGCGCGGTGGCGAAGGTCGCCTCCACGGCGGCGCGGAATCGCGTGACTTCGCGATCCTCCTGCCCGAACGCCTGCACGATCTTCATGGCCCCCAGCGTCTCGGTCACCGTCGCGCCGACATCGGCCACGCGGTCCTGCGACGTGCGCGACAGCACGCGGATGCGCCGCCCCATCAACGCCATGGGCAGGATCATCAGCGGGATGCCCAGCAGCAACAGGCTGGCCAGCTTCACAGAGATCGCGAACAGGTAAATCAGCCCACCGATGCCCGTGAACAGGTTGCGCAGCACGATCGACACCGTCGACCCGACCACCGTTTCGATCTGCGCGGTGTCCGATGTCAGCCGCGACGCGATCTCGGACGGACGGTTTTCCTCGAAGAAGCGCGGGCTCAGCCGCATCAGGTTCGCCTGCACCGCGCCGCGTATGTCGGCGACGACGCGCTCGCCCAGCCACGACACGAAATAGAAGCGGATCGCGGTCGCGATCGCGAGGACCACGACGATCATCAGCAGATAGTGGAACGCCGACGAGATGTCCGCGCCGCTGCCGCCGCCGAACCCGCGATCGACGACCCGCTTGAACCCATAGGGTATCGCGATCGTCGCCGCCGATGTCGTCAACAGCGCCAGCCATGCCGCGCCGATCCGGCCGGGGTATCGCTTCGCATGGTGCCAGACGATCGACAGATCACCCAGCCGCCCGCGTGGGCGATCCACCTTGTCTTGTGCCATACATGCCGCCTAGCAGCCGTGCGGCCCACGCTCAATGTAGGTGTGTTGCCGCAGCGCAACGAAACCCGTTGTCACCCGCCCGCGTTGCGTTACCACCCTGGCAACCTATGTTGGGGTAAAGGATACCCGATGCTCTACCAAGCCTATGAGATGCAGCGCCAGATGATGGCAAGCGCCAGTGCCATGGCCAATTTCGGCGTCGGGCTGCTCCAGAACCCGGCGAACCCGTTCGCGTACATGGGCGGCGGCACGATCATGGCGTCCGCGCTCGAGGTGTTCGCCCATGCATCGGCGTCCCGCGGGAAGCCCGGTTTCGGGCTGACGCGCACGACGGTCGACGGGCGCGACGTCGCCGTGACCGAAGAGATCGTGCTGCAAAAGCCGTTCGGCCAACTGAAGCGGTTCACGCGCGAAGGCGTGGAGGGCGGGCCCAAGCTGCTGATCGTCGCGCCGATGTCGGGTCATTTCGCGACACTGCTGCGCGGAACGGTGGAACGGATGCTGCCGGTGGCCGATGTCCACATCACCGACTGGCGCGATGCCAAGCTGGTGCCGCTCAGCGAGGGTCGGTTCGACCTGGACGACTATGTCGATTATCTGATCGCGTTCCTCGAGGCGATGGGCCCGGGCAGCCACATGCTGGCGGTGTGCCAACCTTCGGTGCCCTGCTACGCCGCGACCGCGCTGATGAGCGCGGACGACCATCCTTGCCGTCCCAAGACGCTGACGATGATGGGCGGGCCGATCGACACGCGCCAAGCCCCGACCGCCGTCAACACGCTGGCCACCGAACGCCCGCACGCCTGGTTTCAGCAGAACGCGATCGCCACCGTGCCGATGACCTATCCGGGCGGCGGGCGTCAGGTCTATCCGGGCTTCATGCAGCTTGCCGGGTTCATGTCGATGAACCTGGGCAACCACATGATTTCGCATTGGGAAATGTTCAAGCATCTCGTCCAGGGCGACGAAGACAGCGCGGACGCGACCAAGGATTTCTACGACGAGTACCGCTCGGTCTGTGACATGACGGCCGAGTTCTACCTGCAAACCGTCATGCAGGTTTTCCAGACGCACGCTCTGCCTAAAGGCGAGATGTTCCATCGCGGTCGCCGCGTCGATCCCGGCGCGATCACCGATGTCGGATTGCTCGCGATCGAGGGGGAGCGCGACGACATTTCAGGGGTGGGGCAGACCCGTGCCGCACTGACTCTGGCGACGAACCTGCCCGATGCGCATAAGCGTTACCTGATGGCCGAGGGCGTTGGCC
>DASVUT010000229.1:0-3070 GCA_036386955.1 Sphingomonas sp.
ATTCGGGGAAAGCCGCACGGCAGTCCGCTCCGGCCCGACGGTGTCGGCGATCGCCTGCGTCGCTTCGCGCAGGAGGCGGAGGCGGTTGGGAATCGATCCGCCATAGTCGTCGTCGCGGTGGTTGGTGCCGTCGCGCATGAA
Source organism: Sphingomonas sp. (assembly GCA_036386955.1). Taxonomy (GTDB): domain Bacteria; phylum Pseudomonadota; class Alphaproteobacteria; order Sphingomonadales; family Sphingomonadaceae; genus Sphingomonas. The sequence goes on from DASVUT010000229.1 coordinate 142, forward strand.
CTGGTCGACGAGATAACCATTGGCGGCGTGGAGCTCGACGCCGTCGAACCCGGCCGCGATCGCGTTGCGGGTCGCGGTGGCATAATCGTCGAGCGTGCGGGCGATGTCGTCGGGCGTCATCGCGCGCGCTTCGACATTGGGATTGTCGGTGCTGCCTGGGCGGGCCGGTGCGGTGGTGGCGGAGGAGGAGAAGGGCGCGTGCCCGGTCACGTCGCGGCGCGCGAGACGGCCCAGATGCCAGATCTGCGTGACGATGCGGCCGCCCGCTTCGTGCACGGCGGCGGTCACCGGCTTCCAAGCCTCGACCTGCTGCGCCGACCAGATGCCGGGCGCGTTGGGCCAGCCGAGCCCTTCATGGCTGATCCCTGTCCCTTCGGAGATGATCAGCCCGGCGCCCGCGCGCTGGCGGTAATAATCGACCATCATCGGCGTCGGCACGTGATCCGCGGTCGCGCGCCCGCGCGTCAACGGCGCCATGAGGATGCGGTTGGCGGCGGGGATATCGCCGAGCTGGATGGGATCGAACAGGCTGGGCATGGATGCTTCCTATGAGGCGGACATTTTGGTCTGACCCGGCGCAACATAGGCACTAAGGGGCGGCATGCACGCCGCCGCACCCCCAAGCAAAACTGCGCCGCCCCCAAGCGGCACCGGCGCGCTGGCCGCGGTGATCGTCGCCAATGTCGCGCTGGCATTCGGGCCATGGTTCGTGCGGCTGGCCGACACGGGGCCGGTGGCGGCGGCGTTCTGGCGCGTGACGCGGGCGGCACCGGTGCTGATCGCACTCGCGCTGGCGGGCGGTGCGCGGCCGCGGCGACTGGGGCCCGCCTTGTGGGTGACATTGGGGCTGGCGGGGGTGTGCTTCGCCGCGGACCTGGGCAGCTGGCACATCGGCATCCTGCACACCACGCTCGCCAACGCGACGCTGTTCGGCAATTCGGCGACCTTCATCTTCCCCATCTACGGCTTCCTGGTCGCGCGGGCGTGGCCCAGCCGGACGCAGGGCTGGGCGCTGGTGCTGGCGCTGGCGGGGGCGGCGTTGCTGATGGGGCGGTCGTATCAGCTCGACGCGCGCAACCTGAGCGGGGACCTGTTCTGCCTGCTCGCCGGTGTGCTGTACGCGGTGTATTTCGTGCTGATGGCGCGGGCGCGCGACGTGATGGGGCCGATGTCGTCGCTGGCGGTGTCGACGGTCGCGTGCATAGCGCCCTTGTGGCTGTTCGCGCTGCTGCTGGGCGAGGCGATCTGGCCCGTCGATTGGGGGCCGCTGATCGGGCTGGCGCTGATCAGCCAACTCATCGGGCAAGGGTGCATGATCTATGCGCTGGGCAAGCTGTCGCCGCTGGTCATCGGGCTGGCGCTGCTGGTACAGCCGGTGGTGGCGGCTGCGATCGGGTGGCTGGCTTATGGCGAGCGGCTGGGGCTGGCCGATCTGGTCGGCGTCGTGATGGTCGCGGTGGCGCTGGTGCTGATCCGCGGCGAGCGGCGGCTTGCGCCAGAGCCGGGCTGAGCCCATCAAGGGCGGATGACAGAAGACCTGACGCTCGACGAGGTCCGCGCACGCCTCGCCCCCGAAATCGCCGCCAACGCCGCCTTTGACGGCTGGGGCGACGAAGCGCGCGACATGGCCGCCGATGCGCTGGGGATCGACCGCGACGTGGCGCGGCTGGCGGCGGGAACGCCGGTGGACATGATCGACGCCTGGTTCGCGCATGTCGACGCGCAGATGGCGGCGGCGCTGCCCCCGGCGGAGCTGATGGTGCTGAAAATCCGGGCGCGGATCACCGCGCTGATCGAGGCGCGGCTGGAGATCATGGCCCCGACGCGCGAGGCGCTGCGCCGGGCGCTGTCGGTGCTGGCGTTGCCGCAGAACCTGCCGCGCGCGACGCGGCTGGGGTGGCGGAGCGCCGATGTGATGTGGCGGCTCGCGGGCGATACCGCGACCGATTACAATCATTATACCAAGCGGGCGACCCTGCTGGCGGTGTATGCCTCGACGGTGACGGTGTTCCTGGACGACGACAGCGACGGCCATGCCGACACGCGCGGCTTCCTGGCGCGGCGGATCGAAGGGCTGATGCGGTTCGAAAAGACCAAGGCCGGCATGCTGAAGCGTGCGGAGAACCTGCCGAGCCTGTCGCGCTTCATCGGGCGACTGCGCTATCCGGTCGCATGACGACAGGCGCGGTCGAGGCTGCGTGGGGAAGCAATAGCTGCGCCGCGCTGGGCCCGGCGGATCGCGACGAACTCACGGCCGTGTCGCACCGATATCATGATGCGCATGGGCTGTTCATCAAGCTGATCGGCTGGGCGGGCGAGAAAGCCGAATCGGCGATTCAGCAATTGCCGGCCGGACGGCAGGACCGGATCGGCGAGGCGAGCCACGCGGCGTTGAAGACCGCCTATGCCGCCGCGCTGTACAGCCAGCCCGACGGCGATGCGGACGGCTTGTGGCACCGGGCGACCCGCTGGAGCCATGGGGAACGCTGGCATCTGGCGGCGACGGCGGCGAGCGGCGCGATCGGCGGGCTGGGCGGGATCGCGACCGCGCTCGCCGACCTGCCGGTCGCGACGACGCTGATCCTGCGATCGGTGCAGCAGATCGCCGCCGAACATGGCGAGGATGTCGCCGACCCGCAGGTCCGCGCGCAGTGCCTGGCCGTGTTCGCGATGGGCGGTCCCCTGCCCGAGGATGATGCGGGGCCGGCGGGACTGTGGGCGACGCGGTTGGCGCTGACCGGCAAGACGGTGGCCGAGATGCTGGTGGCGGTCGCGCCCCGGTTCGGCGTCACCGTCAGCCAGAAGGCACTGGCGCAGGCAACGCCGCTGATCGGCGCGGCGGTGGGTGCCGCGGTCAACCCACTGTTCACGCGCTACTACCAGCAAATGGCGCATGTGCATTTCCGTTTGCGCCGCATCGAGCGTCGCC
>DASVUT010000230.1:0-4978 GCA_036386955.1 Sphingomonas sp.
CTGGGCGGCGAAGATCAGGTATATTCCTGCTGCCCTGGCCTTGACCCCTAGACGGCTCACCACCGCCTCGACTCCCTCGCGGTATGAGTCGATCTGCATCCAGTCGGCGAACTCGTCGTGCACCATCCAGATCGCGGGCAACGGCTCGGCGGCCACCCGGTTGTAGGAGGTCATGTTGTTGGCGCGCGCCTCGCGGAAAAGCGCGTAGCGGCGCTCCATCTCCACGACCAGCGCCTCGAGGCGGGCGAGGGAGTCGGCGGGCTGGTCAATGATTCCGTCTACGAGGTGCGGCAACGGGTCGAAGGCGAAGTAGTCGACCCCCGCCTTTGGATCGATGAGGATGATCTGGGCCTGGGCGGGCGTGTTGGTGGCTGCGATACCCAGGATGATGTTCTGAACGAGTACCGACTTCCCGCTGCCGGTGCTTCCCGCCACCAGCGTGTGGGGCGCCGGGGTCGGCTCGAGGAACAGCTGTGCCCCATCGTCCTCCCGTACCGCCACCAGCAACCGATTGTTGGCCGCGCCCGGCTCAATGCTCCAGTCGCGCCATACCCGTGCGAGCGTCAGGACCGCGCGATCCGGCCGGCGGATCGATATTGCGACGCGTCCCGGTTGCGCCCGCACGTTGAGGACTTCCAGGCCATGCGTGGTCTTCAGCTCGGTGACCTTGCTCTCGACCTTGGCGACCGTGAGGTCGTCGCTGCCCCGGAACATGAGAAGCGCGGCGTTCGGCGTCAGGATTTTCTCGTCGATCTTCGAGGACATTCCATACCGCATGAGTGCCGTCCGGCAGCGCACGGCGACCTCCTTGAGCCACTCCTGATCGTCCTCGCCACGGTCCTGCGCCGCCGCGTACGTTGCTATGAGATCCCAGAACCGACTTCGCGGCAGTTGGGTCGGGTCCTCCACAACCGTGTCCGACGCGGTTTGCACCTCTGCGTCCGCCGTTTCGACCACATCAGTTTCCGCAGAGGGAGGGGCCTGTGCCGACTCCAGGTCAGTCATCGCCACACGGTCCTGGGTGACAGTCGAGGGTTCACGCAATGGAGCTTCCGAGGCTGTCCGGCTGCTTGGAGGAGCGCCCGAATCGCCCCTCACGGCCGCCCTGATTGCCGATGGGCTGGTCTCTTCGGAGAATGCCCTGACGAGGGCCCGCAGGCTCTCAGGAGCATACCGCTCCTGGTCCCCGGTCGTTGTGTTCGGTACGCCCACGAACGCGTCCAGAGCCGATGGCACGGCGTCCGGCGCGGCGTGGCCGAACACATGGGAATGCCCACGCACGTTGACGGTGCAGTTCTCCTCGTCGCGCAGCGCGGTGCGCCAGTCGACGCCGTCAGGGTCGAGCTCACCACTACCACGCATGCCGTCCATTAGCATCTCAGAGAGCCGAGCGCGCCAGATGAGGCGGTCCGCGGGCGCGTTCTCCGGTGACATCGCCGCCTCCAGCCGCCGCAGGGTGTCGGAGAGCTGCCTGGCGGACTCAGTGGCCTTTTTCCCCATGCTCGCCGCGCCGACGAACTTGGCCTCGGTCACAATCACATCGAGCGTGGCGCGGCCGTCGACGACGGAGGGCACCAGACAGAGAAGGTCGGCCATGCGATGCTCGTCCTGTCCGAGCCAGCTCGCGTAGTCGTCCAGGAATACCCAGGCGAACCTGCTGCCGGGAGGCAGCTCCGCCTCGACGAGGAACTTGCTCAGGACGATCCCGATCAGCTCATTCGCGTTGTTCCCGCGCTTCGCTGCACGGAGGACTAAGTCACCCGAGATGCTGTTCGCCTCCCCGATCAACCTCCTGCTGAGGATGCCGACCTGCTCATCGGAGTAGGAGGGGTCCAGGGCACGGAGCCGACTGCGTAGCGTCGCTCTCAGCAGCGCGTCCGAGGCGGCGGAGGAAATGATGAGGCTGCGACCGCCACTGCCCCCCTTCTTATGGCGGATGACCTGGATGTCGTTGTCCTCGAGCTGGCGCCGGTCGAGCAAGTCATCGATGTTGATGACCCAGGCGCCCAGGCGATGGGTCTCGTCGAGCACGCGCTGCGTCTCCTCGGAGTTCAAGTCCGTCATCCGCGAGGGAACGCGGTGCCGTCCGTTGGCGACCGAGGCCTTTGTCTGGCGGATGTCGTCTATCGCCCCGATCGCGTCCAGGTACTGCCAACCTTCGATGGGCTGCGCTGGGCAGGTGAGTAGCACGACGGCATCGCGCTCCCCAAGAGCTAGCGGCTGGCGCCGGCTCCAGTGACCCGCGTCGATGGATTCCGCCGGCAGGGTGATCGCCTCGACGTCGGTCCAATCCAACCGAGCCTGCCGCGAGATCACGTCGTGACAAAAGACCAGATCATATGGCGGACCGTCCCTGCCGGAGCCGGTCGGCGCCTGGGTTACCATGATGGAGATCCTGAGGCGGGCCATGAAGTCACGGGTCGTCTCGCTTGCGTGTATCCCGTCCTCGTCCATCTCCCTCGTGACGAGCTGCTGGTACAGGTCGCGCAACCTCCCATCATCAGTGTGCTTCAGCATGACCTGGCACATTGCCTCACCACCCTCCGGCTGCGAGGCGCGGATGCCTTCCACCACGGCCTGGGGAAGCGCCGCGGCGTCGCAATTGTACAGGACGACCGACAGGTTGTCCTTCTCGTGGGGCTGGAGTCGCAAGAAGCTTTCCACGATGGCAAGTATCTGCTTCGCCTCCTCCCGCACGTTGTCATTCGTCGTTCCCGACCTGCCATCGATGGCGACCGGCGGCTCGTGCAGGCTGTAGTCGTTCAGCGACGCGGATTGCGACATTAGCAGCGGCTTCGCCCCAAGCCAGCTCGTGACGACGTCCGGCCGGGAGGGCTCCGCGAGCGCCCGCTGTAGCTCACCAAAGAACAACGCCCCGTTGTCCGTGAAGGTCGTCGGCTCGACGCCGAGCAGGGGCGCGATCTCGTCGCGCAACCTCATCCAGCGTGCGCGCTGGTCGGCAAGACGCAGCGGTTGCCAAGGACAGACGATGACCGCGGGCTCAAGGCCGGCGGCCGGCTCTACCTGGGCGACACCGATCTCCAGCAGCGGTCTTAGCAGAGTCTCGACCGCGACCGGCCGGTCGGCGCCCTCCACAACCGCGGCAAGGAGCCGTCCGTAGGCCGCCGCTTGCTCACCTACGCTTGCGGCGCTCACGCCCAGCGTCACCGTGTCGTCGATTGCGCGCCGGTAGGCATCCTCAAACTCGCGGAAGAGCCCGGCGAGGAGATCCGCCCTCCGTTGGTCGATCAGCCGGTCTCGGAGGGTCCGCGCCAGTGCGGTCTTCCACGTCTCGGAAATTGACTCGCAGCGGGTCTTCGCTGGAACGAAGCTGCCGCGATTCCGGCTGGCTGTCGGATCAAGCCCCTTGAGGTCGTTAAGATCGATCCCCGATCCGCGGGATCTGCCGCTCGGCACCCGGCGCCCTCCCGCGCACTTCACGAGCGGCGTGCCCTTGGTGTTGCCCTGCAACTTGGCCAGATCGGCATCCAGCTCGATCCCGATTGCGTTGAGATCGCCCTCCCACACCAGTCGCAGCTCCGCCGAGCGCTCGACGTCGCCGTTCTCGGACGTCTCCATCCAGACGCGGAACGACAGCTGCCGGGCCTTCCGGCTCTTGGCATCCGCTGTGCGCTTGGCGAACTTGGCGATCACCTCACGGAACTCGGGGTATCGGAACGCTTCCGCGCTGCGGAACTCGACCACGCCGGCGAGGGCGTCCCCGAAGCCCCGATACCGTGCCGCGAAGAAGCGGCAGATGTCGTCGTTGAGGGATACGAAGGAGGTCTGCGCGCGCTCGACCCCCTCGATCACTAGCAACTGGCGCTTGCCGACCTGTCGCTGGAAGAGGCGCCTGAAGCACTGGACGACGCCCTCGGCGAGATCGCGGCACTCGACCTTCTGGCCATAGACGAAACGCTCCCACAGTGCGGAAAGCCGAGCCTCCTCACGCATCTCCTGCGCATGGGCCGCGAAGAACCGCTCGTCGTCGGGACCCTTGGTCGGACGGGCCCTCCTCTCCTGTGCGAAGTTCTCGAGATAGGCGCGCTCCTCGTCGTCAAGGAGCAGTGGATCGCGCTCCTTATAGAAGCGGTGGGTGAGCTCGCCGATCCGGGCCTTCTCGGCCTTCTGCGCCTCTTCAAAGAAGCTTTCTAGCTCCGGCCAGTTGAAAGTGAACGGCGCCTTCGTTGCGTCGCTCGAACCATCTTGGGCGTCGACGTACGCGGACAAGACCTCGTACACCTCATCGACCATCGTGCCCCGCTGCTCCTCAAGCTTCTCCCGAAGCCGGACCCGGGAGAAGGGGAGCTGGGCTGGGTCCCGCTTGGCGAAGTAGCTCTCGCGCCGCCAGTGCGCCTTCAGGCGCTGCTGCCACTGAGAAGCCTGGTGGCGCTTCGCTGGCTGTATCTCGTCGAAGAGCTCGTCGAACCGCGGTAGCCTGAGCGCGGGGAGCGCGCGACCAAGGGCGCGATGGAGTGCGAGGCCGTCGTTCAGTGCCGCAGCTGTCGCCGCAACGTATTCGGCCACCAGCCGCACTGGGACACGGTCGATCCTGATCACCGCAACTAACGCCGCCTGCCACTGCTGACGCAGTTCCGCGTCCAGAAGCGAAGCCGCGCCGGCAGCGTCGATCCAGTCACCAGCCAGAATCTCGCTCAGCAGAACATCTGAGTCTAGCTTCTCGACCTGCTGCACCGACTGCCGCTGACTCTCATCCAGTAGAACCATAAGCCGGCCGTCCCGGTCGCACTCCTTATGCCGAAGGACGGTCGTCGCGTCGGTGGTGAGCAGCTCCTGGGGTATGCCCGGCACGTCCTTGAAGCCGTACGCCGGCAGCTTCACATCTACGCGCTCGGAGATAGAGGGGTCCGAACGAACCGCGTCCACGATCGCCATTACCTCATCGATGGACAGCGACACGATAACGAAGCGGGCGAAGTCGCTGTCCTGGGCCCCGGTGTCCAGCGCATGCCTCACC
>DASVUT010000231.1:0-1953 GCA_036386955.1 Sphingomonas sp.
TTCTGCGTTGGCGGCAGAAAGAAGAGCGGCCCTTCGACAAGCTCAGGGCGAACGGTTTAGTTGCACCAACCTAGTCCAACCATCCGGTTCAAGCCTTACTGAACAGCCGCGTCTGCAACTGAGCCATCACCCCGGACTTGATCCGGAGTGCCCGCCGCGCGCATGATCTGTACCCTTGTGCTCCCGCGAAGGCGGGAGCCCAGTCTGGGCTCCCGCCTTCGCGGGAGCACGAGGGGGCTCACGCCGCGAACAGCTCCAGCTGCTCCTTCTTGGGGGCGACCAGTGGCTTCAGGTCGGCGCGATCGGACAGCATCACCGGGCGCCAATCGTCGGCGACGAGGAAGGGGCGAACCTTGGCAACCGACGCGGTCAGCCGCGCGACGTCGTCGAGGCGGAGTTTGCGCCAGCGGCGGCTGGCGACGATGCGGTCGACCGCCTTCACGCCCAAGCCGGGTACGCGCAGCAGCATCTCGCGCGGGGCGCGGTTGACGTCGACGGGGAAATGTTCGCGGAACTTGAGTGCCCAGGCGAGCTTGGGGTCGATGTCGAGCGGGAGCATGCCGGTGGCGGGGTCGGCGGCGGCGACGACCTCGTCCGCGCGGTAATCGTAGAAGCGCATCAGCCAATCGGACTGGTAGAGCCGGTGTTCGCGCATGAGCGGGGGGCGCTGGAGCGGAAGCACTTCGGACGCGTCGGGGATCGGGCTGAAGGCGGAGTAATAGACCCGTCGCAGGCCGAACCGGTCGTAGAGCCCTGATGCCCGGCCGATGATGTCGCCATCGGTCGCGGCATCGGCACCGACGATCATCTGTGTCGACTGACCGGCGGGGGCGAAGCGGGGCGCGGACTTGAACCGCTTCTTGGCATCGGCGGTGTCGGCGATCGCGGTCTTGGCATCGAGCATCGCGGATTCGATGCGGGCGGCGGATTTCTCGGGCGCGAGCCGCTTCAGCCCGCCGATCGTGGGCAGTTCGACGTTGATCGACACGCGGTCGGCGTGGAGCCCGGCCTGATGGACGAGTTCGGGATCGGCGTCGGGAATGGTCTTCAGATGGATATAACCACGGAACAGGTGATCCTCGCGCAACGACCGCGCGACCTCGACCATCTGTTCCATCGTATAGTTGGGGGAGGCGATGATGCCCGACGAGAGGAACAGCCCCTCAATATAGTTGCGCTTGTAGAAGCTGATCGTGAGGTTCACGACCTCCTGCGCGGTGAAGCGCGCACGGCGGACGTTGCTGCTCTTGCGGTTGATGCAATAATGGCAGTCGAAGATGCAGCTGTTGGTCAGCAGGATCTTCAGCAGCGAGATGCAACGGCCGTCGGGTGCATAGGCGTGGCAAATGCCCATGCCCTCGGTCGAGCCCAGCCCCTTGCCATCCTTGCTGTCGCGCTTGGCGGTGCCCGACGAGGCGCAGGACGCGTCGTATTTGGCGGCATCGGCCAGGATGGCGAGCTTTTCGCGGGTGTCGAGCTGCGCCATCGGGTTCGATATATGTTCGCATGGTCGCGCGGGCAAGGCGGCCGGGCCGGCGCGATGATCCGGGTCAATCGGGCGGTGCCATGCCCACGTAACAATCGTGGTTCAAGAAGATGATGCTGGGAACAGAGGAGTGGACCATGACCCCCGACGTAACCGATCTGCTGAACCGATCATCGACCGAAGCCGTCCGCGCGATCGAGGCGACCGACCCCGCCATCGCGGCCCGGCACCAGGAGCTGTGCCTGCATTATACGAGCCGCGCGATGGCGGCGCTGATCGCGGGGCGGGTGGCGTTTCCGTTCCAGCGGGCGGCTTGAGGGGGGCGTGCGTTCTTCTTCTTAGCCCTCTCCCGTTCTTGACGGGAGAGGAGGGGCCCATTGCTTCTTCAGCAATGGGAGGTGAGGGCCTTCTTCCTCCTTCTCACGAAGAAGTAAGAAGAAGGCCCTCACCCAACCCTCTCCCGCGAA
>DASVUT010000232.1:0-6261 GCA_036386955.1 Sphingomonas sp.
CCGAAACGTCGCGGCGGGGATCGGCTTGCTCGTTGCGGCGGCGGTCGTTGCCGTGGCCGATCTGATGTGGGTGCTGCCTTTGCTAGAGGCGCAATTGCCCGCTCTGCTTGGTGAGCGCGCGGGAGACGCGGCGTTGGTCGAGTTTTTGTTCAACGCGGTCATCTTCGGCGTGCTGATCATTGCTGCGCTGATCGGCGGGGCGGTCGAGCGGCGCCGCGTGATCGCGGCCGGCGAACAGCCGGTGCCCATGGCAGCGATCGGGCTGGCGGTGGGAGGATTCGGCGTCACCGCGGCGGTCGGCTATGCCGCGCTGTCCGGGACACTGGTCGCGGGGCAAGCGCCCTCGGCGGCGGTCACGATGCTCGCCTGGGGCGCGGGCACGATCGCGATACAGGCATGTGGCGAGGAAATCTTCTTTCGCGGCTGGTTACAACCGGGCCTCGCGCGGCGATGGAGCCTGGTGCCGGCGCTGATCGTCACGGCTATCGCCTTCGCCGCGCTGCACGTCATCGGCGGCGCGCGCGCGCCCGTATCGCTGCTCAACCTGCTACTCGGCGGGCTCGTTTTCGGGCTGTTCGCCGCGCAGGGGCGAGGGCTGGCGGCGGCGGCAGCCATGCATTGGGCCTGGAACGCGACGGAGCAACTCGTCTGGGGGCTCGACCCGAATCCAGGCGTCGGCGGGTTCGGCGCGATCGCCGACCGCGATCTAGTCCGCCAGGGATGGTGGGGCGGATCGGACGAAGGGCTGAATGCCAGTATCGGCATGACCTTCGTCCTGGTGGCGATCCTCATCCCCCTGCTGCTCAAGGCGCGGGCGGAAGCCGGTGCCGCGTTGGCCAGTGAACAGCGGTTGAAGACGCTGCGCGCAGGGTAGGACAGCGATCAGCCCGCGATCGATCCCGCGCGGCTGGTATCGATGCGGTCGCGTTCCTTCTTGAACGCCGTCAGCGCACCGCCCGTCAGCGTTAGGCCGCTGCTCGTTTCGATACTCATCGGATCGACCGGAGCGCCATCGATATGCACTTCGTAATGAAGGTGCGGGCCGGTGGAGCGGCCGGTGGTCCCGACCTTGCCGATCTCCTGCCCCTGTCGCACGCGTACGCCGGGTTCGATGCCCGGCATGAATTCGGACTGGTGGAGGTAATAGGTGAGCCAGCCATTGTCGTGGGCCAGGATCGTGAGGTTGCCATTGGCCCCCTTCATCGCGGCAAAGCGCACCACGGCATCGCCCGACGCGAAGATCGGCGTGCCCGTGGGCGCGGCGAAGTCGGTGCCCTTGTGGAGCTTCAGGAACCCCTGAACCGGATGGATGCGCGGGCCAAAGGCGGAGGAAATCCGCGCGCCGTCGACGGGAGTACGCATCAGCGAACGGACGATTGAATGGCCATTGCCGTCGAACCAGCCGGGCTCCGTCTCCCCCGGTGCCAGGAAACGGTACAGTGCGCGTGATTTGGCCGGCGTCGCGAGCGAGGCATAGATCAGCGTCGGTGCCCCGACCGCTTGGCCTTGCGGGTTCACCTTCTGCTCGAACGCGGCCTCGAAGATGTCGCCGGGCTTCACCTCGCGCTGGAAGTCGAAGTCGAAAGCGAAGGCCGCGGCGAACGGGCTGACCAAGCTGTCGGTCAGCCCGGCCGTCACCGCCGCGTTATAGAAGCTGTTCGCGTCCATTTCCCCGCGAACGATCCGCACGACGGTCTCGAGCTGCGCCTGTTGCACTTCCGACGCATAGGTGCCGTCGGGTTTGATGGTCAGGACCACGCCCGATCCGTCGTCGCGTGCCGCCGACAGCCGGGTCAGCCGCTGGGCAGTGCCCGCTTCGGCCAGATCGAACTCCATCCGCACCTCGCCCGGGCTATTGCCGAGCGCCGCGAGCACCGCCGCCTGCACTGCCGCGACCGCTTCGGCCGGCACGCCACTGCCCGACAAAGCGGGGGCAACCTCCGTCGCGGCCGCGACGATCAGCGTGCGGCGGCTGGCGATCACCGCTGGGGCTTGTGGACCGGCGGTAGTCTGGACGGGCGCGACCACGACCTGCGGCTGGCGGGTGACATAGGCGGTGGCGGCACCGGCGAGCAGGACCGCGATCGTGCTGCCGATCGCGATCCACCCCCGCCGGCCGGATAGACGAGCGGGTGCGGTCGCGTCGCGCGGCGGTGGAGGCACCGGCACCGGCCCGGGCGACGGGTCGGCGGCACCCGCCCAGCTCCGCGGATCAAACGACGCCTCGCCCGGTGCCTCCGAACGCTTCCAGGTGCGCGGATCGAACGACGTGTCGCCGGGATCGTTCATGAACTCTTTACCCGCATCGCCGCACTTCCCCCGACTGCTTGGCGAGACCTCAATAACCCGGCTTTCAGCACAGCGGAAGCTGTGGCAGAAGGTCTGGGAATTTGGGGGTCGGAAACGATGGCGGGGAAGAACCGTGTTGCGTGGCGCGAGGGCATGTTCCTGCGTCCGCAGCACTTCCAGGCTCAGGATCGGTTTCTCGACGCGCAGTTGCGCGCGCGGGTGGACAGCGTACAGCCATGGCCTTGGGGGTTTACCGAAATCGTCGTCGACGACGATCTCGCATCGCTGGGCAAGTTTGGGGTCAAGCGCGCGGTCGGCGTGATGCCCGACGGCACGCCGTTCTCGATCCCCGACGAACTGCCGCCACCCGAACCGCTCGACGTCCCGCCCGATTGCCGCGACTCCGTCATCGCGCTGACCCTGCCGGCGCGACAGGTCGGCGCGGTAGAGTTCCGCGACGTCGAGGCCAAGTCGGTCGACGCGCGGTTCGTCGTCGACGAGGGCGAGGTCGCTGACGCGTTCAGCGACGATCGCACGACCGAGCCGATCGAGTTCGGCCGTCCTAATCTGCGCTTCGGCATCACCCGCGACCAGATATATGGCCGAGTGACGCTGGGCGTCGTGCGCGTCCGCGAAGTGCAGAACAAGCGGCTGATGTTCGACGATCGGTTCATCCCGCCAACGCTGGACAAGGCGGCGGCGCAGCGGTTGCGCGGTGGGCTGACCGACATCATCGGCCGCGCCGAACAGCGCGCGGAGGAACTGGCGCTCCGCGCGGTCGAGGCGACCGATGGCGGCGCGGAAACGTTTGCCAGCTTCCTGCTGCTCCAGGCGCTCAATCGCTGGGTGCCGGTGCTCCAGCATCTGGAACATCTGCCCTCGGTCCACCCCGAGCGGCTCTACGAAACGCTGATCGCGATCGCCGGCGAGCTCGCGACGCTGATCCGTCCCGACCGGAAGCCACCGCCGATTCCGCGCTACGATCACGAGAACCCGCAGGCGTGTTTCGACCCCGTGCTCGACATGTTGCAATCGATGCTGTCGGCGATGTTCGATCGATCTGCGGTCCAGCTGCCGCTCGATGTCGCTGGTCCCGGGGCCTATGTGTCGAAGATCACCGACCATAATCTGTTCCAGACCGGCTATTTCTACTTGGCCGTCTCGGCGGCTTTGCCGGTGGAAGAAATCCGCAAGCACTTCCCGCCCGCGTCCAAGATCGCGTCGGTGGTCAAGATGCGCCAGATCGTCGACTCCGCGCTTCCCGGCGTTCCGCTCAGGCACACGCCGACACCGCCGCCGCAGCTCCGCGTGCTGCCCGGCTATGTCTATTTCGAACTCGACCGCGGGGTGCCCGACTGGCGCGACTTCGCCACCGCGCCGGCGCTCGGCCTCCATCTGGCGGGCAATTGGCCGCAGCTGAAGCTTGAACTCTGGTGCGTGAAAAGGGCGAACCGATGAGTGAACCAAATGGCGGGGGCAACAAGACGGTGTTTCGGCCGTCGCCGTTGCAAGGGCTGAAGCAAGGCGGTCCGGCCGCGCCGCCCCCACCGGCTCCGAGTTGGGATCAGCCGGCACCCGCCTGGGGCGGAGCGGCTCCGGGTGCAGGCCAGCAGAGCTGGGGTGCCGCCCCACCGCCGCCCGTCTATGCGCCGCCGCCCCCGCCGCCACCCAGCGCGCACGCCTATGGCGACCTGCCCAGCCTCGGCCAGCATGGCCAGCCAGCCGGGCCCGCACTTGCCCCATCGCGGCTGAACGAAGACGATGTTCCCCTGCCGCAGACGCCGCGCGAGGTGCGCAACGTCATGCTGGCCGAAGCTGGCCCGGTGCTGGCGCTGGCGGCGGGGATCCGCGCGGGTCGCGTCCGCACGCCGATGCCGCAGTTCCACCGGCAGGCGACGCAGGCGATCGCGAATTTCGACCGCGCGGTGGCGCAGCGTTACCCCGAGGAAACGCGCCAGCGCGCCAAATATGCGTTGTGCGCGACGATCGACGATATCGCGCAGAACCTGCCGGGGCAGGGCACCGACGGGGCCGAATGGGCGCGCCGCTCAATGGTATTTTCCTTCTTTCAGGAGAATATCGGCGGCGACCGTTTCTGGCAGTTGGTCGACGATATGCTTCGTACCCCGGCGCAGAATCTCGACATCATCGAGCTATATCACGCGTGCCTGGCCGCCGGGTTCGAAGGACGGTTCCGCGTCATGCCCGACGGCAAGCGGCGGCTGCACGAGATCATGGCGCGGCTGCAGGGCGCGCTGGCGCACGTGCGCGGGCTGTCGATGGTGGAGATGAGCCCCCGGTGGAAGGGCGAGACCGCGCCGATCGCCAAGGTCGGCTTCTGGACCTACATCGCCGCGGCGGCCGCGGCGGCGGCGGCGTTCCTGCTGCTGGTGTATATCGTGCTGCGGCTGATCCTGATGTCCGCTGGCGAGGCACCGTCGGACAAGCTGGCCTCGGTTATGCCCGACGACCGACTGCGGCTGTCGCGCGAGGGCGGGCCGGTTGCGGCACCGGCGGATAGCGCGCAGGCGCGGGGCTTGCGGACCTTCCTGAAGCCCGAGATCGATCAAGGGCTGGTGACGGTCGAGGAGGACGCACAAACGGTGCGGGTGCGCACCACCGTGGGGCAGCTTTTCCAGTCCGGGTCGGACCAGCTCGAGTCGGGCCGCGAGGACCTGTTCCGCCGCATCGGCAACGCGATCGAAAAGGAACAAGGGTCCGTCACGATCGAGGGCCATGCCGATAGCGACAAGATCGCGAGCCTCGCTTTCCCTGACAATATGGCGCTCAGTCAGGCGCGGGCGGACACCGTGGCGTCGATCATCCGTGGAACCTTGTCCAACGCGTCGCGCGTGAGCGCCAAGGGCATGGGCGAAACGGTGCCGATCGCATCCAACGACACGAGCGCGGGCAAGACGCAGAACCGGCGCGTCGAGGTCATCGTGCCCAGGCGCTATTGAAGGAGGGGACGCGCGTGAAGAAGTTCTTCGCCAGCTGGTGGACGCTGTCGATCCTGAGCGCCGTCGTCTTGGCGGCGATCCTGGCCTGGGGTCTGCCCTATTTCGTGGGCTTTCTGCGGCCCACCTGGGTCCGCGTCACCTGCATCGCGCTCGTGGCGGGCGTCTGGGGGCTGCTGGCTTTCCTGCGCATCCGCAAGGCACGTCGCGCCGCCGATGCGATCGCCGCCGAACTGGCCGGTCCGAATGCGGGTGACGAGGAAAGCCGCGCACTGGCGGCGCGCATGGCGGAGGCGATGGGTGCGTTGCGCTCGGCGGCGGGGCGCAAGCGCGATTACCTTTATACCAAGCCATGGTATGTGATCATCGGTCCGCCGGGCGCGGGCAAGACGACCGCGCTGGTGAACTCCGGACTGCGCTTCCCGTTTTCGGAACAAGCGCTCGCTGGCGTCGGCGGTACGCGCAACCTCGACTTCTGGTTCGCCGACGAAGCCGCGATGGTCGATACCGCCGGGCGCTACACGACGCAGGACAGCGATCAGGCGGTCGACTCGCGCGGGTGGACCAGCTTCCTTTCGCTGCTGAAGAAGCATCGTCCGCTCCAGCCGATCAACGGCGTTATCGTCGCGATCGGCGTTGATGAACTCATCCGCGCCGATTGCGCCCGGATCGACGATCACGCGCGCGCGGTGCGCCGCCGGCTGGTCGAACTGCGCCGCACGCTGGAGGTCGCGGCACCTGTTTACGTGCTGCTGACCAAGGCCGATCTGCTTGCCGGCTTCACCGAATATTATGACGATCTGGACGTCGAGGGGCGCCGCGCGGTGCTCGGGTCGACCTTGCCCTTTGGCGGCGGCAAGCCCTCGACCGACGCGCTCGCCCGCGCGTTCGACGAAATGGCGCAGGCTGTCGCCGATCGCCAGGCCAAGCGCGTGTTCGAGGAGGTCGATGGCGGCCGGCGTTCGATGCTGCTCGGCTTCCCGTCGCAGCTGCAATCGCTGCGCTCGCGGCTGAT
>DASVUT010000233.1:0-6623 GCA_036386955.1 Sphingomonas sp.
CGCGACGCGTGCCACGCTCCCGGTCGCGAACCCCCCTCCACCACTTCGTGGTCCCCCTCCCCGTCCCGGGGAGGATTTGAGAAGCACCCCAATCCACCCCCGTGAACGGGGGAGGATTCAAGGAGCTACCCCGCCAATGCCCGCGCGCGCCGGCGCTGGATCGAGCTGCCAATCCCCATCGCCTCGCGGTATTTGGCGACGGTGCGGCGGGCGATGTCGAAGCCCTGGGCTTGCAGTTGTTCGACCAGCGTGTCGTCGGACAGGATCGCGGACCCCTCGCCCGCGATCAGCGCGCGGATGGCGCTGCGGACCGCCTCGGCCGATACCGCGTCACCGCCGTCGGCTGCCTGGATCGCGCTGGTGAAGAAGTATTTCAGTTCATATTGGCCGCGCGCGCACGACAGATATTTGTTGCTGGTCACGCGGCTGACGGTCGATTCGTGCATCTCGATCGCCTCGGCCACCTTGGCGAGCGTCATGGGTTTGAGATGCGCGACGCCGTGGAGGAAAAACGCTTCCTGCTGCTTCACGATCTCGGTGGCGACGCGGATGATCGTGCGCTGGCGTTGGTCGAGCGCCTTGGCGAGCCAGTTCGCGCTGGCGAGCATATCGCCCAGCCACGCCTTGGCTGCCTTGTCCTTCGCCCCCGTCGCCAGCTCGGCGTGATAGCGGCGGTTGACGAGCACGCGGGGCAGGGTCGCCTGATTGAGCTCGATCAGCCAGCCGTCCCGCGTGCGCCGCACGAACAGGTCGGGCACCACCGCCTGGGGCGGTTCACCGCCGTAGCGGCAACCGGGCTTGGGATCATAGGCGCGCAGTTCGCGGATCATGTCGGCCATGTCCTCGTCATCGACGCCGCACATCCGCTTCAGCCGGGCCAGCTCGCCGCGCGCGACCAGATCGAGATTGTCGATCAGCCGCGCCATGCACGGATCGTAGCGGTCGGCCTCCTTGGCCTGCAGCGCCAGGCATTCGGACAGGTCGCGCGCGCCGACGCCCGTCGGGTCGAACGTCTGCACGATTCCCAGCACCGCCTCGACGCGCGCCAGCGGGACGCCCAGCCGCGTGGCGATGTCGAGCAGCGACGCCGACAAATACCCGGCCTCGTCGATCTGATCGATCAGATGGTGCGCGATGAACAGGTCCGCGCCCGCGACCGCGGTGCCCGCCTGCCCGAGCAGATGATCGTGGAGGCCGATATCGGCACCCGGAAGCTGGTCGAGGTCGGGCAGCTCCTCGCCGCCGGCACCCCCGGTCGAACCCGTCAGCACGCGGTCGCCGGGCCCGTCGTCGAAGCGTTCGGCGGCCATGTCGACGTCGAGCGCGCCCTCGCCCGCATTCGTCAGCTCGTCGGCGCCGGCGGTCTCCGCCACCGGTTCGGGCGCGGCGTCGCGTTCACGGGCCGGCGTGTCGTCGACGGGGGCGAGCGCCTCGAGCAGCGGGTTGCGCTCGACTTCTTCCGCGATGACGCCTTCGATCTCCAGATTGGACAGCGCGAGCAGCTTGATCGCCTGCTGCAACTGCGGCGTCATCACCAGCGATTGCGACTGGCGGAGATCGAGGCGGGGGGCGAGGCTCATACGCTCTGTCCCCCGAACCGTTCGTGCTGAGCTTGTCGAAGCACCGTTCTTCTACCCACCGCGGGAAGAAGGACGGCCCTTCGACAAGCTCAGGGCGAACGGGGGGAGAGTCATAGCGAGAACCCTTCGCCCAAATACAGCCGCCGGACGTTCGCGTCCGCCACCAGCTCCGCCGGCGATCCCGAGAACAGCACCCGGCCGTCGTAGATGATGTACGCGCGGTCGACGATCTCCAGCGTTTCGCGCACATTGTGATCGGTGATCAGCACGCCGATGTCGCGGCGCTTGAGGTCCTTCACCAGATCGCGGATGTCGGCGATCGAGATCGGGTCGATGCCGGCGAAGGGTTCGTCGAGCAGCATGATCGACGGGTCGGCGGCGAGCGCGCGGGCGATCTCGGCGCGGCGGCGCTCACCCCCCGACAGCGCCATGGCGGGCGACGCACGCAGCCGCGTCAGCCCGAACTCGTCGAGCAACTGATCGAGCCGCAGCGCCCGCTTGGTACGATCGGGCACGGTCAGCTCAAGCACGGTGGAGATGTTCTTTTCGATCGACAGCCCGCGAAAGATCGAGGTTTCCTGCGGCAGATAGCCGAGGCCCAGGATTGCGCGGCGATACATGGGCAGCCCGGTGATATCCTCGTTGTCGAGCATGATCCGGCCGGCGTCGGGCTTCACCAGCCCCATGACCGAATAAAAGCACGTTGTCTTGCCCGCGCCATTGGGGCCGAGCAGCCCGACGACCTCACCGCGCCCGACCGACACCGACACATCGGCCAGCACCACGCGCTTGTCATAGGATTTGGCGATCGACACGACCTGAAGCCCGTGCGCGACCGGCGGCTCGGGTGCCGGCTCCAGCGCGGGGTCGATGGTGGGAGCATCCATGGCGCGCGCCCTTCAGCGTTGCTTCGCCCGCCGACGACCGGCTGGCAGGGTTCGTGCATGGCAAGAAATCAGGCGCGATGCCAGCCGCTTTGCGGCCGGCCGCGCCGGTGATCAGTTCCGCTGCGGTACCGAGAAGGTGCCCGTGACACGCCCGCCGCGCGTGGTGGTCGCGGCTCCGGGAGCGCCCGGAGCCCCCACGCCCGACCCGTCGATCACCGCGCGGCCGGTATCGAGATTGATGGTCAGCCGTCCGCCATTGACCGTGTTGGTCCCTTGCGTCAGCGTCACCGCGCCCAGCATCGTGATCAGCCGGCGGTTGAGATCGTAGATCGCATATTGGCTGCGCGCGGTCTGGTTGGGGCGGCGCACGGTCACCCCGCCCGCCGCGTCGAGCCGCGACACCTGCGGGTTCCCGCCGACGACCTGGCCCGTATAGGCGACCGTCATCCGCCCCGCGTTCAGCGTCATGGCGGCCTGTTTCACCGATACATTGCCCGACAGGACGACGCGGTCGGCGCGGTCCTGCAATTCGATATGGTCGGCGCCGAAATCGATCGGCGCGGCCGAATTGTGGCTTTGCGCGCCCGCGGCGGCGGCCGTGGCGAGGAGGGCGAGGGCGAGGAGCGGGCGCATGCGGGCTATTTCGGGCCTCGCGGGACGATCCGCAAGCGGGCATTGCCGTCCAGCGTCACCGTGCGCGCTTCCAGGTCGGCGCGCAGGCGATCGGCGCGAAACGTGCCGCGCGGCACCGATCCGGTCACGTCGCCGGCGCTGCGCATCTGGCGCGCCTTCAGGTCCACCGTTGCGTCGCTTGTGTCGACGGCGTAGCCATCGGCGGCGCGAAAGGTAATCGGGCCATCGACCTTCACCTGTTCGCTATTCATGTCGTACCGCCCGCGCCCGGCGACCAGCCGCGCGGGGCCTTCGGGCAGCCGGATCGAGGCCGACAGATCGCGCAACTGCACCACGGGTTGGGCCGAGCTCTGCTGAATGGCGGAGCCGGCGTTGATCTGGAACGGCTGCCCCTTGGCATCCGAGCCGCGATACTGCGCCGCCTGGATCTTCAGCCGTTCCTTGGCGACGTCGACCTTGTTCTTGTCGAGCACGAACGACACGTCGCCGGCATTGGTCAGCGGTGCCATGACCAGGAACGCCGCCAGCACGCCGATACCGACGGGAAGCGCGACGCCGGCGAAGGTGACCAGCCGGTCGTGGCGGCTGCCCGGCGCGGCCCAGTTCTGCCGCGCGCTGCGTTCGCGGCGGGCGAGATCAGACATGCGCGAAGATGTCGACCTCGGGCCAGCCGGCGAGATCGAGTTCGGCACGGTGCGGCAGGAAGTCAAAGCACGCCTGTGCCAGAGCGGTGCGGCCTTCGCGCGCCAGCCGCCGGTCGAGCTCGTCGCGCAACCGGTGGAGGTAGCGCACGTCGGACGCGGCATAATCCTTTTGCGCGTCGGACAGCTCGGGCCCGCCCCAGTCGGACGATTGCTGCTGCTTGGAGATGTCGGTACCGAGCATTTCGCGGACCAGTTCTTTCAGCCCGTGACGATCGGTATAGGTCCGCACCAGCCGCGACGCGATCTTGGTGCAATACACGGGGGCCGCCACCACGCCCAGATAATGGCGGATCGCGGCAAGATCGAACCGGCCGAAATGGTACAGCTTCACGCGGGCAGGGTCGGCGAGCACCGCGCGCAGATTGGGCGCGGCATAATCGCTGCCGGGTCCGAATCGGACGAGATGTTCGTCGCCACCGCCATCGGAGACCTGCACCAGGCACAGCCGGTCGCGCGGGGTCAGCAGACCCATGGTCTCGGTATCGACGGCGATCGCGGCCCCCGGCGCGAACACATCGGCCGGCAGGTCTTCTTCATGGAAATACACGGTCATGCCCGCCGCCCTAGCGGCACGGAGCCGCGCGCTCAATGGCCGTGGCGGCCCTCGTGTGGGTGATGTACATTGTGGTTCCTGGGCAACGCCGCCGCAAACAACAGCCGATCCGACCCCATTCGCGCATCTTTTTACGGTTCCGGGCTGTGCAAAACTGCGCTATGGCCAAATCAAGGCGCAAAGGATTTCGCGTCCGGAAGACCATGCGCTTCGTCCGGCGCGTGACGCTTCGATGGGTCAGGCGGGGCGAACCGGGAAGACGAACAAGGTTATGGGTTTCGACAAGGGTGGCCGCGGTAATCGTGGCGGGCGTGGCCGCGACAAGCGCGATGGCTTTGGCGGCGGCGACGATAGCTTCGGCGGCGGCAGCAGCTTTGGTGGTGGTGGCTTCGGCGGCGATCGCGGCGGTTT
Source organism: Sphingomonas sp. (assembly GCA_036386955.1). Taxonomy (GTDB): domain Bacteria; phylum Pseudomonadota; class Alphaproteobacteria; order Sphingomonadales; family Sphingomonadaceae; genus Sphingomonas. Next base: position 4,769 of record DASVUT010000233.1, read on the forward strand.
CGGCGGCGGCAGCAGCTTCGGTGGCGGTGATCGCGGCGGATTTGGCGGCGGTGGCGGCGGCGGCGGGTTCCGTGGCGGTGGCGGCTTCGGCGGCGGCGGTGGTGGTTTCGGCGGTGGCGGCGGCGGCGGCGGTCGCGGCATGCCCCCCCAGGTCGTCGGCGAAGGCACGGGCGTCGTAAAGTTCTTCAACGCGCAAAAGGGCTTCGGATTCGTCGTGCGCGATGACGGCGGCGAGGACGTGTTCGTGCACATCTCGGCGGTCGAGCAGGCGGGCCTGGCCGGTCTGGCCGAAGGGCAGCCCCTGGGCTTCACCCTCGTCGATCGCGGCGGCCGTATCTCGGCGACCGACCTCAAGATTGATGGCGAGCCGATGGCCGTCACGGATCGTGCGCCTCCGCGTGAGCCGCGCGAAGGTGGCTTTGGCGATCGTGGTCCCCGTCCCGGCGGCGATCGCGGTGGCTTCGGCGGCGCAGCCGGCGGCGCGCCGCAGCGTCAGCTGACCGGCGAAAAGGCGACGGGCACCGTCAAGTTCTTCAACGCGATGAAGGGCTTCGGCTTCATCCAGCGCGACGATGGACAGCCCGATGCGTTCGTCCACATCTCGGCCGTCGAGCGCGCCGGCATGGCGGCGCTGAATGAGGGCGATCGCCTCAGCTTCGAACTGGAAGTCGACCGTCGCGGCAAGCACGCCGCGGTGAACCTGGCCCAACACCAGGGCTGATCGCGTCTCGATCCAAAGAACGGCCCGTCCGGCACTCGCCGGGCGGGCCGTTCTTGCGTCCGGGATTATAGCGATGCGGCCGCGACCGCGCATAACGGCTTCATCCCCACCGCCGATGGGTTTTGTTGTTGAACCGTTACGCCCGCCGCCGCATCTAAGGGGCCGTGCTCAGGCAATATGAACTCGTCGACCGGGTCCTCGATTATGACCCCAATGCCGACGAGGCGCTGCTGAACCGCGCCTATGTCTTCTCGATGCAGGCGCATGGGAGCCAGAAGCGCGCGTCGGGCGATCCGTATTTCAGCCATCCGATCGAGGTGGCGGGCATCCTGACCGACCTTCGGCTCGATTCCGAGACGATCGCGACCGCGATCCTCCACGACACGATTGAGGATACGGTCGCCACGCCCGAAGAGATCGAGCGGCTGTTCGGGCCGCAGGTCGCGCGGCTCGTCGATGGCGTGACCAAGCTCAGCAAGATCGAGGCGCAGACCGAGTCGGAGCGCGCGGCGGAGAACCTGCGCAAGTTCCTGCTTGCCATGTCCGACGACATCCGCGTGCTGCTGGTCAAGCTGGCGGACCGGCTGCACAACATGCGCACGCTCCACCACATCGCCAAACCCGAGAAGCGGCGGCGCATCGCGCGCGAGACGATGGATATCTATGCCCCGCTCGCCGAGCGGATCGGCATGTACGAATTCATGAAGGAGATGCAGACGCTCGCCTTCCAGCAGCTCGAACCCGAGGCGTATGAATCGATCACCCGGCGGTTGGCCCAACTGACCGAGGGGGGCGACCGGCCGATCGCGAGCATCGCCGACGCTATCGTCACGGTGCTCGCCCGCGGCGGCATCGCGGCCGAGGTGTCGGGGCGCGAGAAACATCCTTATTCGATCTGGAAGAAGATGGCCGAACGGCACATCAGCTTCGAACAATTGTCCGATATCATGGCGTTCCGCGTCGTCGTCGACAGCGAAGAGGAATGTTACCGCGCGCTGGGGCTGATCCACCGCCGCTGGCCGATGGTGCCGGGGCGGTTCAAGGATTACATCTCGACCCCGAAGCGCAACGGCTACCGTTCGCTCCACACCAGTGTGATCCACGCCGACAATGCCCGGATCGAGATCCAGATCC
>DASVUT010000234.1:0-4000 GCA_036386955.1 Sphingomonas sp.
ATCACCATGTTCTCCATACGCGCCAGACATTCGCGCGGCGAGTTGGAGTGGAGGGTGCACATCGAACCGTCATGGCCGGTGTTCATGGCCGCGAGCATGTCGAAACATTCCGGCCCGCGGATTTCGCCGAGGATGATGCGATCCGGGCGCATACGCAGCGCGTTGACCACGAGATCGCGGATGCTGATCGCGCCCTGGCCTTCTAGGTTCGGCGGGCGGGTTTCGAGCGGAAGCCAGTGCGGCTGCTGAAGCCGAAGCTCCGCCGCGTCCTCGATCGTCAGCACGCGTTCGCCCGGGTCGATCATCTTGGACAGCGCGTTCAGCATCGTCGTCTTGCCCGAGCCGGTACCGCCCGAGATCACGATGTTGAACCGGCTGGCGCCCGCGATCTTGAGCGCGGTCGCCATCTGCGTCGACATCGATCCGCCGCCCGCCATCATGTCGAGCGTGATCGGCTTGGCCGAGAACTTGCGGATCGAGATCGCCGTGCCGCGCAAGCTCAGCGGCGGCACGATCACGTTGACGCGCGAACCGTCCTTCAGCCGGGCGTCGGCCAGCGGCGTCGTCTGGTCGACGCGCCGGCCGACCGAGTTCACGATCCGCTGCGCGATCTGGAACAGATGCTCCTCGTCGCGGAACTGGATCGGCGCGATCTCCAGCTTGCCCTTGCGCTCGACGAAGGTCTGTTCGGGCCCGTTGACCATGATGTCCGAGATGGTCGGATCGGCTAGCAATTCCTCGAGCGGCCCCAGGCCCAGCAGCTCGTCGACCAACACCTTTTCCAGCGCGAACTGTTCGCGCCGGTTGAGCGTCAGTTTCAGCTCGGCGAGCACTTCGCCGATGATGGGCCGGAATTCCTCGGCCAGCTCGTCCTTGCCCAGCGTCGCCGCGGCTTCGGGATCGACGCGCTCGAGCAGGCGCGGCAGCACCTGTTCCTTGATCTTGTGGATCGACTGTTCGAAGCCTTCGACGCGGCTGCTGCCGGCATCGCCGCTCGCGTTCTGGCGATCGGCCAGCCGCTGCATGGCGTCCATCTGCGTGCCCGGCATCGTGCCCGCGCCAAAGCCTTCGGCTTCGCCCGGCAACTGGATGCCCTCGATCGGCGGGAACTGCGCGCCGCCCTCGTCGGGGCGCGGGGCCGGACCGCCGCCCTGCATCGGGCGCGCGACGCCGAACGCCGGCCTGGCCGGCTGACCTCCCACTCCCCCAATCCCTGGGCGACGCCCGAACGCGCTCATCCACTACACCCTTGTATTTCGCCCGCCAGAGCTAGGCGGCAAGCATTGAGAATTCGCTAACCACGGGCGCAGCCCGTGCCCCGGCGCAGGCCGGGGCCCAGGAGGAGGCGCAGCCCGTGCTCCGGCGCAGGCCTGGGCCCAGCTTCGAAGACGCCGGCTTGAACGGGAAGCTCGAGCGCGCAATGGAGGAGCGTGCTCCGCTATCTCCTACTGCTCATGCTGCTGCTAGCGAGTCCCGCGCGCGCCGACGACATCGCGGCGACCGGGCGCGGCGTGGTGCGGATCGTCACCATCGCGGTCGTCGATGGGCAGGTGGTCGGCTTCGGCCATGGCTCCGGTTTCGCCATCGCGCCCGATCGCATCGTCACCAACGCGCATGTGGTCGAGCTGGCACAGCGTTACCCCGACAATGTCGTTATCGGCGTGGTCCCATCCGAAGGCACCAAGTCGTTCCAGGGCCGCCTCGTCGCGTTCGATGCGCGCGCCGATCTGGCGCTGGTGCAGTTCACGGGCACGCGTCTGCCGCCCGTCACCCTGTTCACCGGCGGGGTGGGGGAGGGCGATGCCGTCGTCGCGCTCGGCTATCCCGGCAATGTCGATCTCGCCACCGCGCGCTCCGCCGCCGACTATATCCGCCCGATCATGCCGATCCGGTCGGAGGGCGTGTTCTCCGGCCGCCGCAGCCTGACTGGCATCGAGGTATTGCTCCACACCGCCGCGATCGCGCGCGGCAATTCGGGCGGGCCGCTGCTCGATCCGTGCGGGCGCGTGATCGGCACCAATTCGGCGATCACCCGCGGCGAAGAGGGCGACAGCAGCTTCGGCTTCGCGATCGCCGAAACCGAACTCGCCCGCTTCCTGCGCGCCGCCGAACAGCCTTTCGCCAGCGTCGCGAGCCCGTGCGTCCCCTTCGCCGAACGCCTGCGCGCCGATGCGGAGGCCGACGCCCGCGCCGCCGCCACCGCCGTGGAGGCCAAGCGCGACGCCGCGCAGCGCGCGACGCTCGACCGCCTCGCCGCGCTCGAACGCGCCCGCGCGCAGGCGACCCGCGAGCGCGAGAACATCATGGGCCTCGCCGCACTCCTTCTGGTCGGCGGCGCACTGGCTATGGGTGCCGCGGGCATGCTCGAAGGCCGCGGACGGCGCGAGGCGGCCCTATGGGCTGCGGGCGCAGGCACCGTAGCAATCATCGCCGCGATCGCGGTGTTCATACTCCGCCCCTCCCCCGAGGCAATCTTGCCCCGCGCGACAACGGCGCTCGCACCCGTCGTCGCGGACACCCCACCGGGCCAGCTCCAATGCACCTTCGACGCGGGGCGCAGCCGGGTCATCACCTCTTCCACGCCCGATGTGACGCTCGACTGGAGCGGCAAGGGATGCATGGGCAAAACGCAGTACGTCGCCGCCAACGGCCGGTGGGAGCGTATCCTGGTCCCTGAGAACGAGCAGACCGTGTCGGTGCTGGGCTTCGACCCGGCGACCGGCGCCTACACCAACACCCGCTATTTCGTCTCGGCAGCGCAGATGACCGCCGCCCGCGCCGCCCGCGGCACGACCCCTGGCGCATGCTCGGCCAAGCCCGACACCATCGCCCGCCTGGCCGAACGCCAATCCGCCATCCGCGCCGTCCTGCCCCCGCTCCCCAACGAAAAACTCGCCTACACCTGCCGCCGCGGCTGAGAAGCCAACCGTGCTGCGGCGGAGACCGGAGCCGTGGCGAGCGTGAGCCGTTGATGGTCAACGCTTCGCCCCTCGCCGGAGCACGGCGACCCCTTCAACTCGGCCGCGTCGCGCGCTAGTCTTCGCCCATGCCCTTGCGCCTTCGCACCCTTTTCGCCGCCGCCATCGCCCTGATCGCGGCTCCCGCTGCGGCGGAATGGCACCAGGCTACCTCGCGCCATTTCGTCGTCTATGCCGACGACAATGAAAAGGCGGTGCGCGCGCTCGCCGAACGGCTGGAACGCTTCGATGCCCTGCTGCGCATCCTTCACACCGCCCCGGAAGAACCTGCGAAAGCGGCGAACCGATTGACGGTGTTCGTGGTCAATGGCGGGCAGTCGGGCATCCAGCGCATCTGCGGCAAGTGTCGCGACGTTGCCGGCTTCTACGTCCCCCGCGCAAGCGGCGCGGTTGTGTTCACGCCCAAGAGGATCGGGGAGGGCGGGCAGTACGACATCGATTCCCAGGTCGTGCTGTTTCACGAATACGCACACCACTTCCTGCAAAGCGTGTTCACGCGGGCCTATCCGTCCTGGTTCCTGGAGGGCTATCCGGAGTTCGTCTCGACTGTTCGCTTCGACAAGGAACAGGCGATCGTGGGCCATCCGGCGTTCCACCGAGCCTACGGGTTGGTCGCGGGCACGGGCATATCGCTGGAGACGATGTTCTCGCCGGCCAAGCGCAAGCTGTCGCAGGAGGAGATCGAAGGAATCTATGGCCGGGGATGGCTGTTGACCCATATGATCAAGACCGATCCTGCCCGGACCGCGCAGTTCAACGCCTATCTGAAGGCACTCAACAGCGGCGCGCCCAGCCTGGACGCGGCGCGGTCCGCCTTTGGTGATCTCAAGGCGCTCGGTCGCGCGACGGACGCGTCCCTGACGAAGCCGTTCCGGCGTTTCGGGCTGAAGCTGGAACGGCTGGGGACGCCTGACATCAGCTTGCGCCCGCTGACCGCCGGCGAGGCGGCGATGATCGAGATGCGCATGGTCTCGACGCGCGGGGTCGATAGCACCGCCGGGGCGACGCTGTTCGCGCGCGCG
>DASVUT010000235.1:0-2011 GCA_036386955.1 Sphingomonas sp.
GAAGTCGCGCACCTTCATCGGCGGCAACATCATCGCCAGCGACGATTCGTCCCCCGACACCCGCACCGGACGACCCAGTTCGTCGATGTTGTTGAGCATGATCACCGGGCTCTCGTTGAAGCGGAAGTTCTTCAACGGATATTTGATCTCGCCGTTCTCGATATAGAAGGTGCCATCGCGGGTCAGCCCGGTCAGCAGCACCGTCTGCGGATCGACCATGCGGATATACCAGAGCCGCGTGACCAGGATGCCGCGTTCGGTGCCGCGGATCAGGTCGGCGGTGGTCTTCGTGCCCCCAGCCATGATCAGGTTGCCAGGCTGCCCCTTGGCGACCTTGCCCTGCTTCTGCGCCCAGAAGCGCGAATAGTTGAGGTTGGCGATCTTGCCGTTCTCGACCAGCGCCATCTTCTCGCGCGGCATGCCTTCCCCGTCCCATGGCATCACGGCCAGTTGTGGGTTCCAAGGATCGGAGGTGAAATTGACGCGCGGGTCATAGACCTGCTCGCCCAGCTTGTTGCCGCCGCCCTTCTTGGACAAGAAGCTGCGGCCTTCGTCGGCCGCGCGCGCGCCAAAGAAGTTCATCATGAACGAGATCAGCCCGGCAGCCGCGGCGGGTTCCAGGATCACGGTATACTTGCCTGGCTCCAGCGCGCGCGCGTCCGCCGACGCGACCGCCTTGCGGATGCCCGTCCGTACCTCGGTCGCGGCGTTGAAGGAGCCGACATCCTGCACGTCGCGCCCGACCCAGCCCGATCCGCGCCCGTCCTCTGTCCGTACCGTGCAGGTGTAATTAACGTTGGTCGCGCGCTGATAGCCGAAATTGCCCCTGGAATTGGCGAACGCTGTGAAGCTCTGCCCATCGAGCAGGAACCCCGCCGCGATCAGCTTTTCCGCCCGGCATGGACCGATCGAGTCGGCGGCTACCTTGGCCCGGTATTCGGGCGTGATCGCCGCGGTCGCCGCGCTGAACGTCGGCGTCTCGCGATACACCTGCTTGCCAACCGCAGGCATGAATTCCGGATTTTCCGGTGCCAGTCGCGCCAGATCCTCTGCCCGACGCACCACCCGCGCCAGCGATGCGTCGTCGAACGAGTTGATCGTCGCGGTGCCGACGCGGCGTCCGAACGCCACCTGGACGCCCAGTTCGGTATTGCTGACGACGCCGCTGGTGTTCACGTTGTTGAGCGCAAAGCGGATATTGCCCTCGACCGATCCGTCCAGGCTGGCGGTACATTCGTCCGCCTTGGACAAGCCGACGACTTTCGTCAGGATCGCGCGCGCCTGCGCTTCTGTGAGCATGCTCATGGAAAAACTCCTGCCTCAGCCGATCGAGCGGGCGGTGTTGATGACGTTGATGCCGTTGAAGCGGGTCGTCGACGATCCGTGGCTGACGGCGGAGACCTGCCCCGGCTGTCCCTTCCCGTCGAAGAACGACCCGAACATGCGGTAATCGTCCTTGTCGCAGATCGCCGAACACGCGTTCCAGAATTCGGGTGTGCGCATCTGATAGGCGACATCCTCCAGCATCCGGGTCATCTTGCCGTTCTTGATCTCGTAGAACAGCGTGCCGCCGAACTGCGCGTTATACCGTTGCTGGTCGATCGAGAACGACCCGCGTCCGGCGATATAGATGCCGTTCTCGACGCTCGCGATCATGTCGGCCGCGCTCATTGTCTTCGTGCCCGGCTGCAACGAGACATTTGCCATGCGCTGGAACTGCACGCTCGACCAACTGTCGGCGTAACAGCATCCGTCCGACTCGGTCTTGCCGACGATATGCGCCTGGTCGCGGATGGTCTGATAATCGACCAGCTTGCCGGCCTTGATCAGATCCCACTGCTTGGTCTTCACGCCCTCGTCGTCATAGGCGACCGCGCCGAGGCTGCCCGGCTGCGTCTTGTCGGCGACGATGTTGACGATCGGGCTGCCATACTGGAACCGCGCCTCCCGTTTGTCGAGCGTGGCGAAGCTCGTGCCAGCGTAATTCGCTTCATACCCCAGCACACGGTCG
>DASVUT010000236.1:0-3105 GCA_036386955.1 Sphingomonas sp.
CGCGCCGCCATGTCAGCCCCAGCCGAATACAATCGTCCTCATACTGGACGCCCAGCCGGTGACGGATCGGCTCGAACCCGTCCGCCAGCGACAGCGGGTCTTCGGCATTGTTGGTCAGGTCCACCACCGCCGACCCGAACACGGACCAGAAGCGCGCGAACTGCACGCGGCCGGCGACGCGCGCTTCCTCGCGGTCCTGCAAATCCTCGATCGACGGGAAGATGTCGCGGTTGAGCCTTAGATACCCGACCAAGGCGTAGGTGCCACGCGACCCGATCACCGCGTCCACCTCGTTGCGGCGCGGCTCGAAACCATCCTTGTCGAGGCGGTAGCGGTGCGTGATCGACACGAAATCGCGAAAGCGCAGTTCGGTCCGCCCGGTGAAGTCCGAGAATCGGTCCGACAGGCCAGTGCCGTCGTACAGGATGGTCGGCTTGGTCGACAAACGGTAGCTCTGGCCAATGACCGCGTTCAGCGTGAACCCCGACAGCGTCAGCGCGTATTCGGCGCCATAGGTCGCGCGGCTCGAATCCTCGAACCGATCGTAGCCGGGAAAGCGGTTGAGCGCGAACAGGTTGGTGTCGTCCAGATCGACTGCCCGCGCGTCCTCGTTGGGCAGTTCCAGGTTTTTGAGCCGGGGCGCGGTCACGATCTGCAACCGCGGCGTGATCCGCTGCGTGCCCCCGAACGCCGGGCCGATCAGCGGCCAGCGCAGATCGGCGGCCAGCGCGCCGATCGCACGCCCCTGAAACCCACCCTCGCCGCGATAGACGAGCGGGCTCGTCAGCGTGTTGCTGCTGTTATACGCGTCGGCGCGCGCATAGCCCGTGAGCGTCAATTCCTGACCCCAGCGGGTCAGCCGGCGCAGGTCCCAGCGCAGGCTGGCGAAGGCACGCTGCGTGTCCTGACCCTCGCTGCGATCGATCGCCAGCGTGTTGAGCTGAACCTCCGCCACCCCGCCCAGGAGCCCATCGCTGAACCGCCGGCGATAATCGATCAGCGGCAGCGCGGTCGGCTGCAGCCCCTGATCATCGTTCACGCGCAGCGTCTGGACGTACCAGCCCCTGATCTCGAAATAGCTATTCGGGGTGATCCGCTCCACCGCCGCGGTCGAGCGGAGCCGGTCGTCGCGCGAAATGTCGTAGCGGCGCAGGAAGGTGCGATCCGTGGTCAGCCGCACCGACCCCGACGCGCTCCATTGCGGCGTAAGCTGATACCGCGCGACGCCGTCGAGATAGCCGCGAAACGCCTGTTCGGTATCGGCCGGCGTCGATGTGCGCAGGTCATCCGACCGTCGGCTCGCCGTGGCATAGGCGGCGATTCGGAATGCGCCGAGCGTATCGAGCTGCGCATATTCGCCCTTCAGCATCGGCAGCACGCTGGTAAACACATAGGGCGTGACGGTGACAGCGCGGTTTGGCGCCAACTGCCAGTAATAGGGCACCGCGAGCTGCAGCCCGTTGACGCGGGTGTAGCGCGCGTCGGGGGCAAGGATGCCGCTGCTGCTCGATCCGCCGACCGGGTGCGAGAAGCGCGGCAGCGGTAGCCCCAGGCCGAACAGATCGATCCGCGCGCCCGTGTAATAGACCCGCGACCGATCCGGACGATAGGTCACCCGCACCGCCGTAATCTTCCACGTCGGCTCCTTGGGACAGCCGGCGGAATCGACCACCGCGCACGGCGTATAGGCCGCGCTTTCCAGTCGTACGGTGCCATTCTCGTCGCGCGATCCCCGCGCCGCCGCGATCCGGCCGCCCTGTTCGAGCACCACGAGCATATTGTCGACGACGCCGTCCTTCAGGCTGTCGGTCAGCTCGATCGTATCGCCATAGGCAACATCGCCCTGCGGATTGGCGATCGCGATGTTGCCGGTCGCGATGACCTTGCCGGTCTTGCGGTCCCAGACGACCTTGTCGGCGCGCAGCCGTTCACCCCGGCGCACCATGCGCACCTCGCCGGTCGCGGTGACGATATCGGCCTCATAGTCGAACTCGATCACGCCCGCGCTGAAGCGCACCTGGTCGTCGCCAGCGGGCGCAGCGGGGTCGGGCACGTCGCTCGGCGAGGTTGCTTCGACGGGCCGATCCTGCAGATCCTGCGCCCATGAAGGGCTCGCTGGCAGGAGCGCCAGCACGGTCGACCCCAGCAAAAGGCGCAAACGCGACAAGGACTTCCCCTGAGAACCCGGTGCCGCTGTGCACCGCAGCGTCGCCTATCGCACCGCGAACGGGGCTGCAACGCCGGGTTGCCAGAAGCGTATGCGCGTCTATGTCCGTTGTGATGCGGGCGTTCTCCCGCGCGATACGTTCGAGGCTTCGATGCAGATCAGTTTCTCCGCCACCGCGGCTCCCGCGGCGATCACCGCGCTTCTCGTGCCGAGCGACGGCATGGGGGCCATCGCCTGGGACGGGTTGAACGCCGCGGCGCCCATCGCGGGGGCGGCGGCGACGGCGGCCCGATTCAAGGGCGAGGCGGGATCGATCGTCGAGCTGTTCGTCCCCGCGGGCGGCGCGGTCCGCCACCTGCTGCTCATTGGGATCGGCGCGGGCAAGACCGCCGACTGGCGTAAGGCCGGCGGGGCGCTGACGGCGCGGCTGCTGACATCGGGAGCGACAGAGGTCGCGGTCGACCTGTCCTCGCTGCCCGATGCGCCGAGCGCGGGCGAGGTCGCGCACTTCGCCGCGACCGCCGCCCAGCGCGCGTGGCGGCACGACCGTTACCGTACCAAGCTGTCCGACACCGCCAAGCCGACACTGGAGCGGATCGCGATCGGCCACGCGCCCGAGGGCACCGATGCCGCATGGGTGCGCCACGACGCGGTGACGCAGGGCATGGCGCTGACCCGCAACCTCGTGGCCGAGCCGCCGAACCTCCTCTACCCCGAAAGCTTCGTCGCGCAGGTCCGCGCCGCGTTCGAAGGCACGGATGCGACCATCGAGGTCTTGGGCGAAGCCGAGATGGCGGCGCTCGGCATGGGCGCGCTGCTGGGCGTGTCGCAGGGCTCGCGCCGCGACGCGCAGTTGCTCAGCATTCGCTGGCAGGGGGCGGGCGAGGGCGATCCCGCGGTCGCGCTGGTCGGCAAGGGCGTGACCTTCGACACAGGCG
>DASVUT010000237.1:0-4745 GCA_036386955.1 Sphingomonas sp.
TCGGCATCACCCTGCCCGCCGGACCCGGCGGCCGCCAATTCCTAGTCGATGCGAAGGCTCTCCTCGAAGCCCCCGCGTTCATTGATCGGCTCGACTATTTCGCGAAGAACCACATCCCGGCGTCCACCCTTGAATGCATTGTTGTCGATCAATGGTCGAATGGCTTCGCTGCCGCACTCTGCGATCGGGCGGGCATCACGCCGTCCCTCATCGACAGGAAGGGGGTGGACGACCTCAAACGCGAAGATGTGGTCGGCGGTCGGAAGTTGAACGGATCACCAATCTTGATCGCAACTTCCGTCATCGAAAGCGGTCGCGCCTTGTTGGACGTCAGCCGCGACCTGCGGAAGGTAAGGCCGAACTCCCCCCAAATCTACGTCGTCGGCTTCGTCAAATCCTCGAGTGCAGCAAGGCGACAGGAACTCGAGCGCACGTTGACCCAGACGCAGGAAGCCAGCCCGCATCGCTTCGCCGCGATCGAGGAGATGCTGCTGCCGCCGACAGGCTCCCCCAATGCATGGCGTGCCGAACTGGCATTCCTCGACGACTCGGTGGCGGACGGGACAGTCCTGTCACCCGAACTCGCGGCCAGACGAAACCTGCTACGTCGCACCTCCACTTCCTTGGTGGACGATCTATTCGTGGCAAATGGCTCCACCGCGCTGAGATTGCAGCCAGGCTTCGTGTTCTGGCCTGCCAGCCTGCCGGAACGCACCGACTCGAAACCCCATCAGGCCGACGTTCACTACACCATCAGTGCCGTCCTGCAGAAACTGCGGACGACGCCGCCGAAAGCCGGTGCCAGAACACTTCGAACCAACTGGTTCCAACAAACGCTGCTTGATCCAGCGAACCTCGGTCGTTTCAACGACGGTGTCATCCAGGCGAGCATCATCCGCGCGGCGCGCCCGACGGAAATCGACTACTCGGGCGAGGCGGGCAGTCGGCTCGACGCCACCCGTGTCGTGTCGCGCATCGTCGCGGGGGCCCACAGACCGCGAGGTGAAGCCGCCGCCGAGGTTCTTATCGCGCTCGGGAGCCATCGCTTACGCTTACCCAAGGCAGATATGGGTCAGATTCTGACCGTCGATCCCTCGCATCCGCCCCTTGTCGCCGAACTACTGCAACTGTGTCGAAAACGACTGCTTTAGCGGAAACAGGTTCCACGCGAAATGGCCCGCCTCGCGCAGGGGAGCGCCGATCGGAAGAGATGATCAGACCCAGCGATCAGCAATTGGGCATGCGCCAAACCCGTCGATTGCCAGCCTTGCTACTCGCGCTTCGATAATGACGTAGAAGGCCTTCCGGCGCAGTCGATGGCCACTGCTAGACCAATCGCAGCTTAACGGATGCGGCGCCGCCGTCCAAGGCCGGACCGGTCAGCCGGTGCAGGATAGTATCGAGCTCCCCCGTAGGCACGTTCAGTTCCGCGGCGATCTGCTCGCGCGTGATACGTTCGCGCCATAGCGAGGTGAAGATCTGCGGCCAGAGCGCGGACGTCTCGGGCGGCAGGCCTTCCGGTTCGCTCCGCCGGTAACCGCGGCTGGACATCTCTATGTTCAGGCTGCGGTTCTGCCAGTCGCTCACGATCCTGAGCTTGTGAAGGCGGTAGTTAAGCGCGGCGACGGACACGCCCCAACGCTTCTTCGCCTGGATTAGGCTCTCGAGGTCGGAGACGTAGCGGATGCGGCTAATCACGTCATCCATCGGCATTAGAAAGGCGGAAGCGAACCGATCGGCTTCGCTCTCAGCCTGCCGACTATCCTGCGCGGCACCGTGCCGGTGAAGCACGAGGTGACCCAGTTCGTGCGCCGCATCGAACCGGCTGCGCTCCGTAGACTTAAAGGTGTTCAGGAAGACGAACGGCCGCTCGCCCCGCCAACAGGAGAATGCGTCGACGTTCTGGGTGTCCTCACACAACGAGAAGACGCGGACACCCTTGGACTCGAGCAGCTTGATCATGTTGGAGACCGGCTGCTCTCCCAAGCCCCAGTTCGCGCGCACGACCTGCGCCGCCGCTTCCGGCGTCGCATCGCCGCGCAGGTCCGGAACATCGGTGGACGGAAGATTGAAGCGCGCGGCCACCCAGTCACTGAAGAGATATGCGATCACACCAGCGGACAGCGCGGAGTCTCGCTCTCTGGCGGTCATCGACGAGAGGCTGCGGAAGCTCGCCGCCTCTACCGGCAGCTCGTCGACGTCCTCGGCGAAGAAGAAACCACGGGGGAACTCGAGCGCACGCGCCAACGCCTCGACCGTATCGCCCTCGGGCTCGTTCGCTCCATTCTCCAGGCGAGAGATCGTGATCGGCGAGACACCGATCGCGGCCGCCAAGGCACGCGCGGTCATCTTGCGCCGCTTCCGGCCAAGGATCAGTCGTTGAGGGTTAAACACGCACCATCACCCCTTGCGTGTCACCGGCACCTCATACTCGGCCGGCGGCTCGTCATCTTCCGCTACAGGGATCGCTGCGCCCCATCCACCCTTCTCGACCAGCAGGATGCGCTCGTGGAAGCCGTCGAATTGTTCCTCATTGATGGCGATGGGGCAGGACAGCTCCGCGCGCACGTCGTCGCCATCGGCATAGACGAACAGCACCCAGGTCGTCGCGGTGACCTCGGCTACCTCCCTCTCCTTGATGTCGGGCCAGAGCTCGAACTGGCCAAGCTCGACGGCACGTGCCGATCCGGCGCCCTTCCGGGAAGTCGCGATCGGGTCCATGATCGGATCACCCGCCCGCTCGGCGTTCTGGAACACGACCTTGATGCCGATCTCGGGGTTGAAGATCGTCTCGATGTTGTCCCGGCGGCAGGTCTCCCAGCCGCGTGCCAGGAAGATGCGCCGAAGCTGTCCTGTCCCCTGAATCCACGAGAGAAGACCGCCGGCGCTCAGGGGATGGAAGCCGGTCGCGTTGCGCCGTCCACCGACCGCAGCCTCAACCACGTCGAGGAGGAGATCGCGGCGCAGGCCAAGCTGTGCCAACCTCCGCACAATCTCGTAGTCCTCAGCCAGAACCGGCATCGCAAATTCCCGTGTTAAGTTTCCCGACCTCATATGAGGCGAAGAATCTTAACATGTCAAGCGCGTGCAGCACCCGGATCGGTCGGTGGCGGAGCACCCTTCATAGGATCACATGCGTCGGTGCCCACACCCTGGTCGAGTGTGGCGGGTTCGGTCAGGCGGCAGGTGCGCCTTACATCTCCATCCCCGCGCGCCTAGGATCATACCGTGGCGAGGATATTGCTGGCAGGAGCCACGGGGATGGTCGGAACGGCGGCGCTCGCGCTGCTGCTCGGCGATGGCCGCGTGACCTCGGTGGTAGCACCGACGCGCCGTCCACTCGGAACGCACCCCAAGCTTCTCAACCCGATCGTAGATAGCGGCACCCTGCCCCACCACGCCGAGTGGTGGACCGTGGACGGCGCGATCTGCGCACTCGGCACGACGCGCGCGAAGGCGAAGTCGGCAGCAGCCTATCGTGCGATTGACCACGACTATGCACTGGCGATTGCAACGAGGGTGCGGGAGGGCGGTGCGGAGCGCTTCGCGCTCGTGACTTCGATGGGTGCGAACGCGCGATCGTGGTTCCTCTACACGCGCACAAAGGGCGAACTCGAGGATGTTGTCGAACGCCTGGACTTCCCGTCCCTGACGATCGTTCGCCCCGGCTTCCTCGGCGGGGTTCGCGCCGAGCACCGGCCCCTAGAGGGGCTGCTCGGCAAGACGTTGCGCATCATCGCTCCGATCCTGCCCGCCGCCGCTCGGATCAGCCCGGCGGCTACCGTTGCGATGCTCCTGGTCGAGGGCGCTCTGCGACACAGATCCGGAAGGCGCCTTATCGAGTCCGCCGAGATCGCGCGCGCCGCTGTGCGCCCGGCCTGAGCACGTCGGAACAATCGGCACTGATCATGACCAGGAAGAAGCGCTACCTGACAGCGACGCTGGCCGATGGCTACGTGAAGACCATCGGTCCGACCTCGTCACCCTTCACCCACTACTGGCGCATCGTCGCCCAGCTCGGCGGTGGCCACACCGAGGTGTTCTGGGGGCATTCGAAATCCCTCAAGGAGGCAACCGGCAAGAGAGCGGCGACGGAGGTGGCGGCTAGGCAGCGCCGGTGGGAGAGCTACGATTTCGAAGTGGTCGAGCTCACCGAGACGTCCGGCTGAAATTTGCCTGGCGCATGCCTCGTCCGCAAACGAAGCGACCTTTCCATGGAACACGTCTTGCTTCCAGCGAAGAGGGCAGCGCGCCTTCTTCGCAGGCTGCGGAAGTGATCAACCTGAACGAGCGTGATCTTTTGCCTTTCGGGCGCTCAGGCGTCTCGCCGTAGCTGGGGACCAATCGCGGGCGGGCAGGCCGAACGCCGCCTCCCAGGGCCCAGCCTGCATGCCAATGAGAGTATCGTGCTCGCCCGTCTTGCCGATCGATAGCACCTTCCCGGCCTCCGGGTGGTAGACGTCGACCTCCACATCGTCCCGTCTGGGTGGAGCGAGCTGGAGGAGGAGAGCCTCCTCGTATGCCTTCACTTCCACGTCGCCCGGCACGCCTGAGAAGCGCGTGGTTATGGTCGCCGTCCAGCCCTCGCCATCAACCTCCCAGTTACGCGCGATCCGCCCGTTGCCCAAGTCGACGCTCCGCCATCGACCACCCAACCTGCCGGCGGCGAGCACAGCGTCGCGGATGATCCGCGCGCGGCCCAAGCGTGTTCGATCTTCCGTTGCAGCCATCGCTAACCTCCCACG
>DASVUT010000238.1:0-5429 GCA_036386955.1 Sphingomonas sp.
ACCGATAAGGGCGCGGCCATGACCGATACGCCCCCCGATCGCCTTTCGACCAACCCCGACAGCCCGCATTTCGACCAGTCGCTGCTGGAGCGCGGGGTCGGCATCCGCTTCAAGGGCGTCGAGCGCCGCGATGTCGAGGAATATTCGATGTCCGAAGGCTGGATCCGCGTCGCGCTGGGCAAGAAGGTCGACCGCCATGGCCGCCCGTTGACGCTGAAGCTGAACGGCGAGGTCGAGGCGTGGTTCGAGCGGCCGGCGGGCGATAATCCTGAAGAGTCCTAACCGCCGTTCGTGCTGAGCGAAGTCGAAGTACCTGTACCGACCGCTCGATTTCGCTCAGGTCGAACGGGATGCGGCTTTTGCCTCACGCCGTCTCCAGCGCCTCGCTGGCGGCCATCCACCGTGCCTCGGCCGCGTCGATCAG
The DNA here is from genome assembly GCA_036386955.1 of Sphingomonas sp. Lineage (GTDB taxonomy): Bacteria > Pseudomonadota > Alphaproteobacteria > Sphingomonadales > Sphingomonadaceae > Sphingomonas. The sequence goes on from DASVUT010000238.1 coordinate 425, forward strand.
GTCGGTGAGCTGCGCGCGGCGCTTGTTCAGGTCGCCCATCGATAGTCGCGCGAATTTGGGTTCCGCGCCCGCCGGATCGAACATGGCGCGGTCGACGCCGCTGCGCTCGGCGGTGAGCCGCGCCAGTTCGGCCTCGGCCTCGCGCGCGGTCTGACGCAGCACCTTGTCACGGTCGCGGGCTTCCGCCGCCGCCTTCTTGTCCTTCTTGCCCGATTTCGTGCCCGAACCGCTACCCGACTTGCTGCCATCGCCGGCCAGCACCAGCGCGATGTAATCATCCAGCGAGCCGTCGAATTCGCGCGCGGTGCCGTGGTCAACCAGCACCAGCCGATCGGCAGTCATTTCCAGCATGTGCCGGTCGTGGCTGACCATGACGACCGCGCCCGTATAGGAGTTCAGCGCCTGGACCAGCGCCTCGCGCGCGTCGACGTCCAAGTGGTTGGTCGGCTCGTCCAGGATCAGCATGTGCGGTGCATCGCGGGTGATAAGCGCCAGCGCCAGCCGCGCCTTTTCGCCGCCCGACATCTTGCCCACCTGACCCGTCGCACGGTCGCCCGAGAAGCCGAACCGGCCAAGCTGCGCGCGCACGGCGGCCGGGCTCGCCCCCTTCATCACGCGCGTCATGTGCGCGAGCGGGGTGTCGTTCGAATCGAGTTCCTCGACCTGATATTGCGTGAAATAGCCGACGCGCATCTTGGTCGACGACGCCATGTCGCCGTCCATTGGGGTCAACTGCGCCGCGAGCAGCCGCGCGAGCGTCGTCTTGCCGTTGCCGTTGCGCCCCAACAGCGCGATGCGATCGTCGGGATCCAGCCGCAGGTTGAGCTTCTTGAGGATCGGCGTCTCGTCATAGCCGACTGAGGCCATGTCGAGCGTGATCAGCGGCGGCTTCAGCTCGGTCGGATCGGGAAAGTCGAACGACAGCGAGGGGTCGTTGGCGAGTTCGGCGATCGGCTGCATCTTGGCCAGCATCTTCTGCCGGCTCTGCGCCTGTTTGGCGGTCGACGCGCGGGCGGAGTTGCGCGCGACATAATCCTGCAGCTTGGCACGCTGCGCATCCTGACTGGCGCGGGCGGCGGCGATCTGGGCTAGGCGCTCGGCGCGCTGCCGCTCGAACGCGTCATAGCCGCCGGGGTAGAGCGTGATCTTGCCGCCGGACAGATGCAGGATGTGATCGACGACGTTGTTCAGGAAATCGCGTTCGTGGCTGACCACCACGATCGTCGCGGGATAGGCGCGCAGGAAATCCTCCAGCCACATGACCGCTTCGAGATCGAGGTGATTGGACGGCTCGTCGAGGAGCAGCAGATCGGGCTTGGAGAACAGCAGCGAGGCGAGCGCGACGCGCATCTTCCACCCACCCGAAAAGCTGTCGAGCGGACGCCCCTGCATCGCCTCGTCGAAACCGAGCCCGACCAGGATGCTCGCGGCCCGCGCGGGCGCGGTATAGGCGTCGATCGCGATCAGGCGTTCGTACACGTCACCCAAGCGGTCGGGGTCCTCGCAAGTGTCGGCCTCGATCATCAGCCGGGCGCGTTCGGTATCGGCGGCGAGCACGGTTTCGAACGGCGTCGCGGTGCCCGATGGTGCCTCCTGCGCCAGATAACCGAGCCGCGAGCCGCGCGGCATTTCCGCGGCACCTTCGTCGGGGTCGAGCTGTCCAGCGACGACACGGACAAGCGTCGACTTGCCCGCGCCGTTGCGGCCGATCAGCCCGACGCGGCTGCCCGGCGGCAGCGCGGCGGACGCGCGGTCGAGGATCGTGCGGCCGCCAAGCCGCACGGTGATGCCGGAAAGTGTAAGCATGGGCGGCCCCTTAGCAGACAAGAGCCCGCGCCCCAAGCACCGCGTCCGCCGACACTTTGCGCGAGCGTTCCGGTTGCGCTACTATCCTGCGAAACAAGTACCGGGAGACGATTGGGTTGTTGATCAGACGCAACGCACTGGTGACCAGGCTGGATCGCTATCTGCCGCTCACACCCGAAGAGCGTAGCCTGCTGGATAGCGCCGAACAACGCGAGCGCCGCATTCCGGCCGGCGAGCGATTGATCGCACAGGACGATAACGGCACCACCTTGTGGGTCGTCGAACAAGGCTGGTTCCACGCATCGGTCGAAATGCCGGCCGGCGGGCGGCAGATCCTGCGGTTCCATTATGCCGGCGACCTGATGGGCGTATCGAGCGTCGCCTGGGCGTGGTCGTCGAACACGTTGACGGCGGTGAGCGATTGCATCGTCGCCGAATTGCCCAAGATCGAACTCGGCCGCATCTTCGCGCGTCAACCGCGTCTCGCCGGGCTGCTCTATGCGGTGGCGGCGGCGGAATATGTCGCGATGGGCGACCGGCTGACCTCGATGGGGCGGATGGGGGCGATGGAACGGCTGGCGACGCTGCTGCTCGACATCCGCGCGCGGCTGCGCGTCACGGCGGGGGGCGTCATCGACAGTTACGACCTGCCCCTCACGCAACAGGACATCGGCGACGCCGTCGGGCTGACCAAGGTCCATGTCAGCCGGACGCTCGGCGAAATGGAGCGCCAGGGGCTGATTTCCCGTAACGGTCGCCGGATGAAGATCGCGGACGAGGCGCGGCTGGTGGAGATGAGCGGGTTCGTCGATCGGTACGGCATCATCGATACGAGCTGGCTGCCGGCGGCGGCATAGGCTTCCGTTCGCCCTTTGCTCAGCACGAACGGAAAGGGTGTAGTGTGATCCTGAACGAACCACCCGGTGTCGCGACAAAGCGTGACACATTCGCCGGTAAGTGGCGATCTGCTTGAGACAAATGCCGCCCATAAGGTGTTCACGGCCATCGTAAGGCCGCCACCAACGGGAGTATCAGTCATGAAGCTGCTGACCACGATCGCCACCGGGCTCAGCCTGTTCGCCACTGCGCTGCCGGTCGCCGCATCGGCGCAAAGCTGGCAGGGGATCAATGCGCGCCAGGCGCGGCTCGACCAGCGGATCGACCGGGGTATCCAGAACGGGACGCTCAATCGCCGCGAGGCGACGCGGTTGCGGGCCGATTTCCGCGGGCTCGCCCGGTTGGAGAGCCAGTATCGCCGGTCGAACGGGCTGAGTCAGGCCGAACGCCGCGATCTCGACCGCCGTTTCGACGCGCTGTCGCAGCGGGTTCGGTTCGAGCGCAACGACCGTCAGGGCCGCCGCTGACCTTCAAGGGCCTCCGCGAGAGCGGGGGCCCTATCGGATCGGCTGACCCGAATCCTTCCATTTATCCAGCACCTGGCCGCTGTCGGGCAGCGGATCGGCTGGGGCCGCCGCGACCCGCGGCACCAGCGTCGCGCCGCTGTCGACATAGGGCGCGCGTACGGTGGCTAGATCGGTCGTCGGGAGCGGCGGTGCGCCCGCGATCGGCAGGATGAGCGCGGTCGTCGCGCGCGGATGCGGGCCCGGCACGGGTTCCGCCCCGGCATAACGCTGACGGAAGGCGGGCGCGGTGCCCCACCAGCCCTTCCACCGGTGGAACAGATGCGCGCCGATCATGTCGGTCAAAACCAGGCTGCGGTTCCACGCCGGCGTCACGGCATAGGTGTGGTAATGTGTCGCCAGCCCGACCTTGGGCTGCACATAACCGCCCAGCGCCATCGCCGCAGTCGCCGTCGCCCGTGCCCAGCCGCTGCGCGACGGCACGCGCGCCATGGCTCCGTCGCACGCGAAGGAGAATTGGCAGCCGGCCCGTTCCGACCCCTGATACACCACGCCGCAGACGCTAGCCGGAAAGGCAGGGTGGCGGACGCGGTTCAGGACGACTTGCGCGACGGCGGCCTGGCCCGCGTCAGTTTCGGATGCCGCCTCATAGTAGATCGCGGCCGTCAGGCATTCGAGCGCGCGGCCGCGATCGGTGCTCGCGACGCCGGCGAGCGAGAACGGACGCGCGGCGATGACGCCGGTGTCGAGCGTTCGAGACAGATCGGGCACCGGCATGTCCGGCAACGCGATCGTGCCGGTGACGCCGCGTGCCGGCGCGGCCATGGCGAGCGCCAGTGGCGAAGGGGCGGCGAATGGCTGCGCGGCCGGCGACACGGTCCGTTCCGCGGCGACACCGGGCGAAGACAGCGCGCGCCACGCGCCGTGCGCAGTGACCCCGGCGAACGTCAGCAGCGTGCCGCCGACCAGCATCAGCCAGCCGCGGATCAGCCACCGCACCGTGTGCCGAGATACCCGTCGATGTCGCCAGCCTGCCATGAAGGATGCGACATAGCGCGCAAAAGCTTACCGGTCCGCCCCCGTTTGCGGCCTGTCCCGAAAGAGGACGCGGGGGCGGAGCGTTAAGAGGCGGTTTGGAGAGGCGCACCGACGGCCCTTCCGACGAGGTCTCAAGGCCCCTGACGCTCGTCCCGGAGAGCATAAAAGTCGTGATCCTCCCCCGTAAACGGGGGAGGATCAGAGCCTTCAGGCCGTCAGCCTCATCACTTCAGCGTGGGCGAATCCAGGTTGAGCGTGGAGGCGGGGATGACCTCGACCATCGGATAAGCGGTGCGCAGCGCGGGCAGGAACGCCTTCGCATTGCCCGCCACCACGATGCTGGCCGCCCCCGGGGCGAGCAGCGCCGCGCCCGCCGCTTGCGCGGCCTGCGGCGTCACCGCCTCAACATCGCGCGTGTAGGTGGCGAACTCGGCCAGCGGCACCGACTGGAGGATGTAATCGCCCAGCGTGTCGGCGATGCCGCCCGTCGTCTCGATCCGCCGCCCGAAGCCGCCGACCAGCACCGCCTTGCGCGTGGCGAGTTCGGCCGCCGGGATAGGCGTCGAGCCGATCCGCGTCATTTCGGCCGCGATCAGCGACACGACTTCGGCCGCGGTCTCGTTCTTGGTCTGCGTCGCCGCCGCCACCGAGCCGGGCAGGCGTCGCGCCTGCAGGCTGCTCGACGCGCCGTAAGCGAGCCCGCGCTTGATCCGGATTTCCTGGTTCAGCCGCGACGAGAATCCGCCGCCCAGCACCGTGCTGGCGACCGACAGCGGATAAAAGCGTGGATCGGCGCGCGC
>DASVUT010000239.1:0-4692 GCA_036386955.1 Sphingomonas sp.
TCGGGGACATAGCCATACGCCATATAGTCCTCGACCGCGCGGGGATCGGGTACGCGGCGCAGCATCGGGTGCGCGAGCAGGCCCTTGAGCTCCGACGAGAAGGCCAGCGCGCCGTCGGGTAGCTCGGCATAATGGAGCGGCTTCACCCCGAACCGGTCGCGCGCCAGGAACAGCGTGCCGGTCGCGGCATCGTGGATGGCGAAGGCGAACATCCCGTCGAGCCGGTCGAGCATCGCCGGGCCCCATGCACGCCAGCCGTGGAGCAGGACCTCCGTATCACCGCCCGTCCGAAACCGCGCACCGCCGCGCTCCAGCTCGGTGCGCAAGACGGCGAAATTGTAGATCTCGCCGTTGTAGGTGACGGTCAACGCCCCATCGCTCATCGGCTGCGGCGATCCGGCCAGATCGATGATCGACAGACGGCGATGGCCGAGCCCCACGCCCGGCGCGGTCCACACGCCGTCACCGTCAGGGCCGCGATGCGCCTGCGCCTGCGTCATCGCCTGGATGCGCGCCGGATCGACCGGCTTGGGCGTGGCGAGATGGAACAGCCCGGCGATGCCGCACATCAGCGCACGCCCTTCGCGATACGCGCTGAGACCGCGTCGATTCCGCCTGCGTCGCGCACGAACGCCTCGATCGCGACGGCGGCACCGGGCCCCTCGGCGGACATGTGGATTGCCATCGCCGGCCGTGGTCGGCCGATCAGGCGGGCACGAAGGGTGGCGAGCTTCACGGCGAAGGGGCTGGCGGTGGTGGCATCGCCGACGCGGTACCATGTCGCCACAACCCGCTCCACCGGCCCCGGTGCCGCGATGCGCATCGTGCGCCCTCCAGCGAGGGGCGGCAGATCGGCGACGCGCACCCAGCGGTCGTTCTCGCGCAGGGCCCCGGTCCCGAACGACACGAGTTCGCGCCCTTCGGCCTGGCTCGCGAACAGTGCGACCCCGACATCGATCCTGGCACCCGATGCGGCGGCGTAGCGCCCGAACAGACGGTGATCGGCACCCGGATGGTGTGGTTCCCATGGTGCTGCCGTGCTGAGTGGCGCGCGCGTCCAGCCCGCCACCACCGGCAGTTCGATGCGCGCCGGCAGTGCCGCCGGCCGTCCGGCGACATCGGCCCAGGCCGGAAACACCGCGGCGACGGACAGCGCCAGCACCACCGCCAGGACCGGCTCGATCCGCAAGCCGGGCACCCGCGCCCAGCAGGTCGCGTCGAAGGCGGGGTCGTCGGGCGCGCGGTCGAACCAGCGCCAGCCGAGTGCCAGCACGCCCGCCATCACCAGCGCGAAGAACACCCAGCCATAAACGATATGATCCATGCCGGTCGCGGCCTCGACGCTGGTCAGGTCGGCGGCCCAGATCGTGGCAAAGGCGCGCAGCCCGTTCGCCAGCACCGGCACGAACAACGCCACGACCATGAAGATCGCGCGCCGCCGCCACGACCAGAAGCACAGATGCGCCACCAAGACGCCGAACGCCGCCATGGCGATGACGAACTTGGCCCCAGAGCACGCCTCCGCGACCTCGAACCAGTACCGCCCGGCATGGATTAGCACGCCGTCGACCGTCGCGGGCACCCCCACCAGCGCCAGCAGCGGCATGACGATCGCGACGGTCACGGCCTGAAGCGGCGGCTCCAGTTCCTGCCCGAACGGCACGAGGAAAAAGGCATAGGCGAGCGGAAACAGAAGGCCGCGCGATACCTGCGACCCCAGCAAGGTCGCGACCAGCCCCTGCAGCATCACGACCAGCCCCAACTGGCGGGCGAGCGCGACGGAGGCGGCATCGCCGATCCACCAGGCGGCTCCACCGCCGGCGACGATCGCCAGGCCGGGGGCCCAGGCCTCCGGCGTCAACGCCCCGACCTCGCCCCGACGCTGCCACACCAGCCAGCCGATCACCGGCCCGATGAACAGGCAATGCCCGAAGGTCGTGCTCGTCCACCACAGATGCACCAGGGTGGTGACATCGGCGCGGAACATCAGCAGCAGCGCGATGCTCGTCGCGCCTAGCGCGAGGAGGTGACGCGGCCAGCGGCCCTGCGCCGCGAACGCGATGCGGGGAAAGGCGGCCGTCATGCCGCCGCCTGGCACGGCGGGTAGAGCGCGTGGAGCGGGGCCAGCGCCGCCGCCCAGCCATAGCGGCGGATCACCTGCGCGCGGGCGGCCTTCCCGATCGCCTGGCGCTCTGCTCGCGCACCAAACAGATCGGCCACGGTGCGGGCGAATGCCTCGTCCGTGTCGGCGATGCGCAGCGTGCCCGCATGGTCGATCCCCTCCGCCGCTGCCCGCGTCGTCACCACCGGGCGCGCCATCGCCATGGCTTCGAGCACCTTGTTCTGGATCCCGCGTGCGAGCCGAAGCGGCGCAACCGCGACCGACGCGGCGGCCAAATGGCCGCGCACGTCAGCGACCGCACCGGTGACCTCCACCCCCGGCAAGGCCGCCAGCGCACGCACCGCCGCCGTCGGCGCGCGCCCCACGATCGCGAACCGCACATCCGGATGCCGCTGGCGGACCAGCGGCAGGATATCGCGCGCGAACCAGCCCGCCGCCTCCACGTTCGGGGCATAATCCATCTGTCCGGTGAAGACGATCTCGGCCCCGCCTGCGACCGGCAAAGCGGCGGCGGGATCGAAGAAGGTCGTGTCGACGCCGTTCTCGACCGTCATCACGCGCCCGTGCTCGCCGAACAGCGCAGCTTCGGCCGCGCTGACGAACAGGCTGGCCCCGGCGCGCGCGGCGATCCGCCGTTCCTCGGCCGCCAGCAGCCGCGCCTCGCGTGCGTACAGCCACGCCAATGGCCCGCCGAGCGCGGCGAACTTGGCGGAATCGACGTCGACGAAATCCATGACGAAGGGCAGCCCGTGCGGAACATGCTGCGCCATCTGCCCGGAGAAGACATAGGCGCTGTCGGGCCGATGCCGGGCCATCACCGCCGCCACCGCCGCGCGGAACGCGGGGTCCGCGAACGCGGTCAGCGACACCGGCTGGCCGGTCGCCAGCGCCTGCGCCGCCGCCCGCCAGTGCGGCTTGATAAGCGGCACGACGGTGCAGCTCGCCAGCCCCGACGGCGGCGTCTCGCCCGCCCGGTTCGCGAAGGTGACCAGATGCACCGGCATCCGCACCGCGAGATGACGGAGCACATGATAGCTGCGGATGCGGTCGCCGCGGTCGGGCGCGAACGGCGCGCGGTGCGCCAGGAAGAGCAGGCTCACCCCAGGCCCCGGGCCAGCCAGGGTCCGACGAGATTGGCCACCGGCAAGGGCAGCCGCTTCCACGTCCGCACCATGGCGGCATAGCGCGGGTTGAGCGGGTTGATCACGCGGGCGGGCCCGCTGCTCCTGGTCGCATAGGATCGCGGCTCGGGGTCGAAGCCCCAATTCTTCTTGAACGCCGCCGCCCCCGTCCCCGCCTTCGACCGGCCGAAATCGAACCGCGTGCAGCCGCGCCCGCGCGCATGCGTCATCAGCGCGAAATACATCCGGTCGTTGGCGCGCAATGCCCGCGCCGCATCGGTCCCGCCGCCCCAATAGGGATAGACGGTGCCGGCATGGTACAGGCTCAGCACGCTGGCGACGGCGCGGCCTTCGTGCCGGATCGTCAGGACGTCGGTGTCCAGTTCGCCCGCCACCGCGGCGAACAGCGCGCGCGGGAATACCGGTGTGCCCAGATTGCGGACCGACTCGGCATAGACCGCGTGATGGGTGGCCAGGTCGCCGCCGACCTCGACCGTCAGGTCCAGCCCGAGCGCCCGGCGAACCTCGGCGCGCTGCTTGCGCGGGATGGCCAGCAGTTCGGCGGCGTCATCCGCCGCCAGATCGCGGGCGAAGCCCAGATAGGTGGTGTCGTCGATTGCCCAGCCGGCGGGCGCTATGCCACCGCGCAGCTCCACGCTGGCGATCCCCAGCCGCTCGGCCAGATGCCATGCACCTGCGGCGATTTCCTCCACTGGACCGCCCAGCACGCCGCCATCGACGGCGAAACCGGCCGACGCCAGCGCCGATCCGAACAGCGGATGCCGCATCTGGGTCAGCGGCAATATGCCCGCGATCCCGCCATCGGCGCGTTCGGCGACCAGATAGCGCGCGCGCTGACCGCATCCCCGCTCAACCGCGCGGCTCCACCCGGTCAGGTGGAACGGCGATCCGCCCGCGTCGCGCACGAACGCATCGATCCGTGCCGCTTCGGTGCGGTCGCGAAGGTCCGCCTCGCGCACGCCCAGCGGCGCGGTGACGAGCGCCATCGTCATGCCAGCACCTCGTCGACGCGCCCCCAGCGATGTCGGGCGACCAGACCGCGCAGCTTGCTCGCCATCGCGCTCAGCCGCGAATAATGCCGCACCCGAGACCGCAGCGGCGCGCCAGCCACGCGCGGCTGGCCTGGGTCGATCTCCCACGGGTGAAAGTAGAACACAGCCGGCTGATCCTGCGCATTGACCTGACGCACCGCGAAGTCGGTAATCGCGGCGGGCAGCAGGCGAAAGAACCCGCCCCCCGTCGCCAGCCGCCGTCCCGCGACCTGCGCCACCGTTACCGGCAGTTCGACCAGAGGGGAGTCCGCCAGCGGCCGGAACGCGAAGCGCGGAGCCTCGCGCCAGCCGTAATGATCGTGAGCCAGCGGCGCGACGCTCGACGAATAGGTATAGCCTGCCTCCGCCAGCTCGACATGCGCCCAGGGCGTGCGCG
>DASVUT010000240.1:0-3537 GCA_036386955.1 Sphingomonas sp.
ACGCCGATCGCCACCGTGGACCGTTCGGGCACCGCGCTGCGCACCGCCCCGGCTGGGGCCAGATCGACCCGCGCACCAAGCTGCAACAATTCGCTCATCTGCGCCGACGTGATCGCGCGCGCCATCAGCACATATCCGCGCGGGCTGCCCGTGCCGTCCGACCGCCGCACCTGCGCGACCCCGATCGCGGCGACGCTCTGCCCCAAGCGCGCGTAGAAATGACCCGAATTGCTCGTGCCGACGACGCGGCGCAGGTCGACGCGCGCGATCGCCTGGATCAGCGCGGCGCGCATCTCAGGCGTGCCCTGCCCGCGCGCATCGATCCACCGCGCGATGACGATCCGTCCACCGGGCGCGACATAGGCCATGCCCTGCACGTCCAGATTGCGCATCGCCAGCGGCGAGAAACTCTCGCGCTCGAACGCCGCCGATGGCCGCGCCATGTATTCGTAACTGTCCGTCCAGTCGCCATAATCGCGCACCGCGCTTTCGACCTTCGCGGCATAATCGGCCAGCGCGGCTTGCGTGCGCTCGACATGGCCGTCGATCGCTTGCGCCTCCAGCCGGTTGAAATTGGGCGTGATCACGCTGGCGAGCAGCGCCGTGATGGCCAGCGCGCCCGCGAGCCCGACGCCGAACAACGCCAGCACCAGCTTGGCCCCCAGCGATCCGCCGCCGGAGCCGCGTCGCCCAAGCAGTCCCGTCACCCGTGGGTTCCGTTTGCCGCCACCTCATCGCCGACGAAGCCGGCGGCAGCGATCACCGCCGCCGCTTCGGCGGACACCGGCCGCGAGAAGAAATAGCCCTGCATGTGGCTGCACCCGGCCAGCCGGAGCGCCTGGACCTGCGCATCCGTCTCGACGCCCTCGGCGATCACGCCCAGTCCCAGCGCGCGGCCGAGATGGATGATCGAATGAACGATCGCCGCGCTCTCACGCTCGCGGCCCATGCCGTCGATGAAGCTGCGATCGATCTTCAGGCAATCGAGCGCGAACTTGCGGATATTGTACAGCGATGAATAGCCGGTGCCGAAATCGTCCAGCGCAATCCGGAAACCCATCTGGCGCAACCGGTACAACGTGTCGGCGGCGCGCTCCGCATCGTCGAAGATCGCGGTCTCGGTGATCTCGATCTGCACCCGCGTCGGCGATACGCCAGCGCGCTGCACCGCTTCCATGATATGCCCGACGAAATTGTGGCGGCGAAACTGTCGCGGCGAGAAGTTCACCGACACATATTGGCCGGGCCATTGCTGCAGCACCGCGAGCGCTTCGGACAGGATCCAGTCGCCCAGGTCGTGGATGATGTTCGATTCCTCGGCGATCGGGATGAACACCGCCGGGCTGATCGGCCCATATTCCTGCGTGTTCCACCGCACCAGCGCTTCGAACCCTGCGACCTCCAGCGCGTCGCGCCCGACGATCGGCTGATACACCAGGCTCAACTCGCCCTTCTCGATCGCCTCGCCCAGACCCTGTTCGATCCGACGGCGAAAACGGATGCCTTCGTCCATGCTTTCGTTGAACGGCCGCGTGACGCCGCGTCCCGCACGCTTGGCGTCGTTCAGCGCCAGATCGGCGCGGCGCATCACGTCGATCGGGTCGCGTCCCTCGCCCCCTTCAGTCACGACGATGCCCGCCGACGCCCCGCCCTGCACCTGATGACCGAACACCTGGATCGTGGTCGCGCACGCCGCCAGGATGCGGTCGCACGCCATCACCGCGGCCTCGTCGCCGGGCGTGTCGAACATCACCCCGAACTCGTCCCCGCCCAGCCGCGCGACCATCGCGCCCACGGGCGCGGTGCGGTGAAGGATGCCGAAGATTTCGCGGATCAGCGCGTCGCCCGCCAGATGCCCCAGCGTGTCGTTGACCAGCTTGAACCGGTCGAGATCGATCATCGCGGTCGCGAACTGCCCATCCATTTTCGTGCGGGCGGACAGCGCGCGCAGGAACGCCAGCCGGTTGGGCGCGTCCGTCAGCGAATCGTGCATCGCCAGATGTATCGCGCGGCTTTCATTGGCGGCGAGTTCGGCACCCTGTTCCTGCAACTGTAATACCTGCACGCGCAACTGCGCGCGCGCCATCACCAGCGCGCGGTCATTCTCCCACCGCGCGGCAAGCGCGGTCGCCATCTGCTGGATCTCGGCGACCTCGAATGGCTTGGCGATGTAGAATATCTTGTCGGCGGGGCCGGCGACCTTGGCGATCTCGATCGGGGCGAAATCCGAATAGCCGGTGACGATCACCAGGTTCATCTGCGCATCCAGCGCGCGGATCCGGCGTGCGGTTTCGCGCCCGTCGATTCCGGGTGGCATGCGCACGTCGATGAACGCCACCGAATAGGGATCGTCACCGGCCAGCGCCCGCTCGACCTCGGCGACAGCGTCCAGCCCCTGGTGGCAATAGGTAAAGCGGAAATCGGGCAGCGCCTCGGCCGTGTCGGTGGGCACCGCGTCGTCGCCGAACAGTTCGGCCGCCATCGCGTCCAGGCCCGCGTCCTCAGCCCGCGCGAACGACCGCTGATAGCTGTCGTGCATCGCCGGTTCGTCATCCACGATCAGGATGCGCATGGAACAGGACCTCCGCTGACCCTCCGACAACGCGCCGCGGGGTGTTGCAAGGGCGTAAGCAGGCCCGGTTAACACCCCGTAAACGATGACTGCCGTTCCAGCGCCTGCTGCCCTAGCACGATCGCGCCCAGCGGCCCCGCCCGCCCGCCAAGCTGCGGCGGCACGACATAGGTGTCGGCCATCGCCACCTCGGGCAACGCGATATACCCGCCCAGACTGCGCGTCATGGCCGCGCGGACCTTTGGGAACAAATGCGCCGCCGCCATGACGCCACCGCCAATCACGATCCGCCGCGGCACGCCCGTTAGCACCAATGTGTGGAGCAACTGCCCCAGCGCATGCGCCACCCCGTCCCAGGCGGGATCGTCCGCCGCCAGCTCCTCCGCCGCGGTCCCTGCCCGAGCCCGGATCGCAGGCCCCGCCGCCAGCCCTTCCAGGCACGCGCCGTGGAACGGGCACGATCCCACCCACTCGTCCCCGCTCACGCGCACCGGCCTGATATGGCCCAGCTCGGCATGAGTCAGCCCGTCCACGGGCCGCCCGCCCGCGATCACGCCGACACCGACGCCCGTGCCCACGGTGACATAGGCCAGGTCGGGCAACCCCTGCCCCGCGCCCCAGAGCGACTCCGCCAGCGCGGCACCCACCACATCGGTATGAAACCCGGTCGGCACGTCGAACCGCCGGGCGATCCGCCGCTCGACATCGGTTCCCGCCCAGCCGGGCTTGGGCGTCGAGGTGATCGACCCGTAATCGCCCGCGCGCCGGTCGATCGACACCGGCCCGAAGCTCGCGATCCCGATCGCCTTAAATCCGGACCAGCGATCCAGCACCGCCTCCACCGCCGCCAGCGTCTCGTCCGGCCAGGTCGTGGGTATCCGCACCTCGTCCTCGATCGCACCGGGGCCCCGCGCCAAGATGCAATTGACCTTGGTCCCGCCCAGTTCGATCCCGGCGATCAACGG
>DASVUT010000241.1:0-1977 GCA_036386955.1 Sphingomonas sp.
AATGGCTTGCAGAACCTGGCGGCCATGCCCGGGCAGTTGCTGGGGCTGGAGGTATTCAACCTCGAACGCACCGAATACGCCTTCGCCGTCGGACTAACGACGATCGCGGCCATGTTGGGATGGGAAAAGTATCGCCCCGCCTCGCTTCGGCTCCTTCCCGGTGCATTGGTCGGCGTGGTCGCGGGAACGCTGCTCGCGCTGATCTTCAGCCTCGACGTTTCCAAGGTCATCGTGCCCGCTTCGATCGTCGCCGCCGTCGATCTACCCACGGGCGCGGGTTGGTTCACGCAGATGGTCAGCCCGGCCATCATCGGCAGCGCGCTGGCAATCGCGTTCATCGCGTCGGCCGAAACATTGCTCTCGGCGGCGGCGGTCGACCGGATGCATTCGGGCGTGCGCACCGACTATAATAAGGAACTACGCGCGCAAGGCGTCGGTAACCTGTTGTGCGGCGTGGCCGGTTCGCTGCCGATGACGGGCGTGATCGTGCGGTCATCCGCGAACGTGCAGGCCGGCGCGCTCACGCGCGTATCGACGATCCTTCACGGCGTGTGGATCCTCGCCTTCGTCGCAGCCCTGCCATGGGTGTTGCAGGAAATCCCGATGGCCGCGCTGGGCGCGATCCTGGTCATCACCGGCGTCCGGCTGGTCAGCCTCAAGCACGTCAAGCACCTGTTCCGCGACTATGGCCCACTGCCCGCCGCGATCTGGGCGGTGACGATGCTGCTGGTCGTCGTGCAGGACCTGCTGATCGGCGTGCTTGTCGGCATCGCCTTGTCGCTGCTCGAACTGATCCCGCATCTGCGCAAGCTGCGGCTGAGGGTCGACGAGACCGACAATGGCGAGGGCCGCTCGATCGCGCTCACCGGTGCGGCGACGCTCGTGTCGTTGCCCAAACTGTCCGACACGCTCGAACGCGTGCCGAACGACATGCCGGTCACGATCGACGTGTCGCAACTGTCGGCGGTCGATCACAGCTCCGCCGAAATGTTGCGCGATTGGCTCGGCCGCCGCCGTGCGTCGGGCGTCAGCGTCGAAGTGACCGGCGACGGCGGGCGCCTGCCCGCGCTGGTGGGCTAGCGAGGAACCGGGCGGTGACGTAACGGGTTAGATGGAGACACCGGAGCTCTGCATGACCCCGACACCGCCCGTTCCTCATGACCTAATCGCCACACGTCCGTGATCCGGCTTTTCCACGTCAGCGACGTGCACTTCGGTGCCGAGGACCCCGCCGCCATCGCCTGGTTCTCCGGGCTGGTCGAAACCGAAAAGCCCGACGCCGTCATCATGACGGGCGACCTGACCATGCGCGCGACCCGGGGAGAGTTCCAGGCTGGCGGCGATTGGCTGCGATCGCTCGGCGTGCCCGTCACGCTGGAGGTCGGCAACCATGACATCCCTTATTACTGGGACCCGTTTCGCCGCTTCCTGTCGCCGTATCAACGCTATGCCGCGGTCGAAAAGATGATCGAGCGCGAACTGACCCTGCCCGGCATCACCATCGTCCCGCTCAAGACCACCGCGCGTGCGCAGTGGCGGCTGAACTGGTCCAAGGGCCGCGTCAGCCGCGGGTCGCTGTCGCGTGCGCTGGCGATGATCGCCGACGCCCCCCCCGGCAATCTGATCTTCGTCGCCGCCCATCATCCGCTGATCGAAGGCGGGACGCACGGCACCGCCAAAACCCGGCGCGGCGATGCGGCGCTGACCGCGCTGTCCGCGGCGGGCGCGCATGCGGTCCTGTCAGGTCACGTCCACGATCCCTTCGACGTCCCCGTCGATCGCGCCGGCCGCACGGTCCGCATGATCGGCGCGGGGACGCTGTCGAAGCGCACGCGCGGCACCCCGCCGGCGTTCAATGAGATCCGGATCGACGGCCGCCGGTTCGAAACGCTGGCCCGCACGCTGTCGCGTGAACCCAAACACTCGATCAGCGAGACGACCCACTCCGGCTAAGATCCGCCCCCCAGGGCTCCCACC
>DASVUT010000242.1:0-1704 GCA_036386955.1 Sphingomonas sp.
ATCCTTGAACGGCGTCTTTTCGCCCGCGATCAGGCCGGCGTGGAAGGCGAGATACTGGTCCTTGGTCATCGGGCAGTTGATATAATCGCCCGTTTCGCCTTCGCCGACGCCCTTGTCCCAGCGTGACGCGAACCATGCGACATCCATGTCGATCGTGTCGCGGTGGACGATGGGGGCGAGCGCATCGAAGAACGCCAGTGCCTCGGCCCCCGTCGCCGCGCCGATCGCCTCCGCGAGCGCAGGGTCGGTCAGGGGGCCGGTGGCGAGGATCGCGGGGCCTTCAGGCAGCGTGTCGACGCGCTCGCGCACCAGCTCGACATTGGGGTGGTTCCGCAACGCCGCGGTAACGCCCGCCGAATAGCCGTCGCGGTCGACCGCCAGCGCGGAGCCGGCGGGGACGCGGTACCGGTCGGCCTGCGTCAGGATCAGCGACCCGAGCGTCCGCATCTCCTGATGCAGCAACCCGACCGCATTCGCCTCCGCATCGTCGGAGCGGAAGGAATTGGAACAGACGAGTTCGGCAAGGTCTTCGGTCCGGTGCGCGGCGTTGGTCGTGCCAGAGCCGCGCATTTCGGACAGCCGCACGCGAAATCCGGCCTCGGCGAGTTGCCATGCGGCCTCCGACCCGGCCAGCCCGCCGCCGACGATGTGGATGTCGTGTGTCGCTGATTTGGGGGCAGGTTGAGGCATAAGTCGGTCCGCAGCTTTCGGGTGTTGGGGCCAGATCGATCGGCCGGATAGCGGTCGCGCGCTATTCATCAGGCGCTGCCGTCCATAACGCACGGCGTTGCCGTGGGACAGTCGACATCGTCCGCTTCGTCGATCCAGCGGGTTCTCCAGCGGCAGATGATAGCGCACAGCATCCCGACCCCGCCCAGGGCCGTGTTCGCGGCCACCAGGCGCTGGAACATGACCGCACCCACGAGGCTTCCCAGCGCAAAGCCTGCTACCGCCCAGACGATCCAATGCCGAGCCGCCCTTGACCGCGTCCCCGCACAGGCAAGAAGGCCGGCACCGACCATGTTGGGGACGAACGAAACGACAAAGCCAAAGGCAGTGCCGAGCATCAGGATCAGCGGAAGATACTGAATCTCGGAAGCGGTGATTTCTGGACGCGATGGCAGCAGTCCGATCACGGCGAACGGCGTGAGGACGATCGGCCCTGCCGCGACCGATGCCAGCAGCGCCCCGCCGAAAAACCGCACCCTCACAAGACCCGCTCCGCCCGCGCCGCGATGTCGGGCGCGACGCTGTCCATCCGGCGCGCCAGACGGCCTAGCCGCTTCACTGGGACGGCGGGGAACAGATGGTGTTCCAGGTGGAAGAACATGTTGTAGGTCAAAAGGTTGATCAGAACCCCGCGCTGCGTTCGCGCACCCAGGCCATCTTCGTGGGTGCCGTGGTGCGTGATCCACACCGCGAAAAATGCGGTCAGGCACTGCGCGAGGGCGACCGCGACGATATGGTAGAGGAGCATCTGGCTACCGAGCGCGACAGCGAGGCCCACAAGCGCGCCGTTGCCGATGCCATCGATCACCATCCTGCGGCGGAGTGTCCGATTGCCTCGAGCCCACGCGTCGACGTGCATTTCCACGGGGAAGAGCGGGCCATAGATCAGAACGCGCCAGCCGTTCATCCGGCCGGCCTTGCCTTCAAGGTCGAGCGGGGTTCCGGCATGTTTGTGATGGCGCAGATGGTTGAACG
>DASVUT010000243.1:0-2821 GCA_036386955.1 Sphingomonas sp.
GCACGCAGCGGTTCATCGAATAGGTCGTCGTCACGTCCGACGCGATCACCATAAGGGGCCGGATCAAGCCGCTCGAAATCGCCGTCAGCGACGATCCCGAGCATCAGGCGCCCGCGGTGCCCTCTCTTGCTCGGGTGACACTGCTACTTAAGGACTTCGCAAGTGACAGCAGCGTTTATAAACACTTAGCGCGAAAATTGCTACTTTGAAAAAGTGGCGAGCTGGAAAAGTGCCACTTGGCGCCTTCGCTGGTCCGATCCGACCCCGCGACAGGACAGAGCCGGCCTGCCCGTCAGATCGGCAGCCGCCTCGTGAGGTATGGATCGACGGGCGGTTGGTCGCGCACTGTCAACGCCGACACCTCTCACCCCACCTGCTCCGCGATGCACTCATCATTGGTCGGGATACGGATTGCCTCGTCCGATTGCGTCGGGAACAGACCGAAGACCGGCTTGCGGCCGTATCCGGGTGCGCCATCGCCGAACACCCAAGCGATGTTGCCGTAGGTGGACGATGCGCTCGCGGCGGCGTTTGCAACAGGCATACGCGAAGTCCCGCGCCAAGTTGCATCGCCAGTGCAATGTCGATCTTCATCCGTTCCAAACGCCCTTTCGGCCCCGCGCTTCAGAAGCATAGGAAGTCGGTGCGATCCTGCCGGCACTGATCGCATCCTGCTGTCGAATTTCGTCAGCGATAGGTCCCACCTATCCGGGCAAGCCTCCAAATGTCTTGAGCCACTACCTCACAACATGCGACGAGGAGATCATGATGCGCCTTCCCAAATCGATGACGGTATCTGCCGCCGAGGCGTTCATTGCCGATATCGCGCAAGGAAGGGCAGACACGGTTCAGGTCCCAACCCGGGGAAACCATCAGGCAACAGGGGGCGAAGCAGCATTTGTCCAAGCCCTCATCACATGGGCGGCAGGACGAGCATCCGCGAAATTAGCCAGCTACGCTACCGGGCCCGACGACGAAGTCCAGATCGAGCGATTGACGCGTCGGCTCTATGGCCTAGCAGGTTGTCTAGTCGCCGACGAAATAGTCGGAGTTCGCGGCGTGCAGCTCACCGAGGTCCTGCAGCGGCACGCGCTGGCCCGGCTGGACGAGCTGCAGGACGAGGCCCCTACCGACGCGTCCAGAGGAGCGCAGCTCGAGATTGTCTGTGTCGACCATCTGGCGCGCAGCTGCCCGTCTTCGGTCTACACGCACGATGGCGAAGGCGTCGCCTCGGTCAAGGAACTGCCCGCCTTTAATGCACTTGCTGAAGGCCTAGTGAAGGAGGTGGTGCCCGGTGGACTCGCCCGCACACTCGACCCCGACCTCGTGCCGGCCATCGGCGGCGCGCTGCACGAGCTGTTCAGGAACACTGAAGAACACGGTCGCATTGACGATAATGGAGACGTTCCCACAAAGTCTATCCGCGGTTTCCAGGCACGGCGGCATCCGATCAATCCGGAGGCCCTCGTCGCCTTGAGCGCGCAATCGCCGCCGCTTGAAAGATATTGCCGACGGCTCAGACCCGCCCGCCGGGACAATCGGGACGTGCAGCTGATCGAGATCGCCGTCTTCGATTCGGGTCCCGGCATGGCGTCCAGTCTTGCCGGCATGCCGCTAGCCAAACTCGACCCCGATGCGGAAAGAGATCTGGTCGTCTCATGCTTCCGTGAAAGCGTCTCGCGTAAGCGACTGTCCTCGGCGGGTTTGGGACTGCCGACGGTCGTTGACCTCCTGCGCGAGAGGAAGGGGTTCCTGCGCCTGCGAACGGGTCGAACCGCGCTATACTCCGACCTTAGCCTCGAGGCGGACAGCGCGTTCGGTGCGGAACCCGATCTGCAGGACTGGTTCGGAGATCGAATCGAAGGCGTCCCGGTGGTCGGCACCCTCTTCACGCTGCTCTTCCCGCTGGAGGCGTAGTGTGAATCCCTTCTACATGCTGCGACTGGAACGGACGATTGGTGTCGCCACTATCGACACGCTACTCGTGTTCCTCGCGACCGATGACATGCCCAGCGACAAGTTCGTGGCTGCGATCGACAAGGAGGTCGAGCGCAACTTGGTCCCGGACGAGGTCGTGGTGGTCACGCGGGAGGCAAGCCGCACCACGATAGCCGCGCAGCTGCAGAACGATCGACAACTGACCCGCACACGCAGTCGTCTTAGGCGTGCCGACAGCGTGACCGTCGTAGGCTTTGACGCGCAAGGAAAAGAGGTCGGCCGTCAAGTGGCGCTCGGGCCGGGCGGCCCCAGCGGAATGTCGCTGCCGGAGGTCGCACGCCGCGGCGCCACTGCGATCTTTCAGGGCCACGGCGGTTTTGTCGAGGCCAACGCCAACTACCACTTCCGCAATCCGTCGAAGCGACACACCGACCGCTTCATGCGGCTCTCGAACCTCCTAGTGCGGCAAGCCGAAATCTCGCTTATCGCGATGACGGTGCTACCGCTCATCCCACCAGACGCTGTCGAGATCCATGTCGACACGCCGGCGATGTTTACGCTGATCGCGGCGGTCAACGAGCATTTGCGCAGTCTGGCGCCGAATCGCACGGCCCTCCGGTGCGATAGCTTCAGATCCTATCTTGGCGTCAAGACGCACAACTTCGACGGTATGGACGCGGGAGCCGTCCTCATCTCCGCGACATCAAGCGGTGGTCTTGCGCGGATCGTGGAGGGAAGGAAGGTGGATCAGGCACGCATTGCGCACGTCCTCTACCTCGGGCCGCCTAATACCGCCGTGAAATTCGCAATTGACCTTTCCCATCATCGCACGCTCAACCCCGGTGGTGTGCCGGAGGTCCGCGAAACGTATCAGGATGGAAGC
>DASVUT010000244.1:0-6268 GCA_036386955.1 Sphingomonas sp.
CAGTTCGCGCATATAGCCGCAACTTGCGCCCAAGATCGTGTGGCAGCGAACTGTCGGACACCTCGATCAAAAGTCGCACCGTTTCGAGAGTGACGAACCCTCCCTCGGCGTCCGAAACGCGATCCGCCACGATGATATCGGCTTCCGGCAGGTTATGCGCGTCGAGTTCCGCAGAGACAGGTGACAAGGCTTCGATACCGCTGACCGCTTCGACGGCTAATCCGACAGCGACCGTCAGCTGCAGGAGCGTTCGCGCATGCGGCCGATGGAGTGGCGCCATCTCGATGATCTCCCCGTCGATCAGCTCGACACGACCGATGTCCGCAAAGAACCCCGCTCTGTCGAGGGCGAGGAACTCTTCCACCGTGATGCGATGGACGCGCGGCTCGCGCGCGGCGCGTACTGCCTGCTCGTTGCCCATGCACGACCATTATCAGATCGCCTGCACGGACGACAGGGGCTGCCTAGCCGTTACCCCCGTCGAGCACCGCGTCGATCGCGGCCCCGACCTGATCCATTTCGGCCATACCGTCGATACGGCTGACCAGCCCCCGCGCGTCATAGAAGGGGAGGATCGGCGCGGTTTTGGCACGATACTCCGCCATTCGGGTCCGCACGGTCGCCTCATTGTCGTCGATCCGGCGATTGAAGTGTGTCGATCCGCACACGTCGCAGATGCCGACGACCTTGGGCTGCTTGTACCGATCGTGATAGCCGCTGGCGCATTTGGCGCAGGTGAACCGCCCGGTGATCCGGTCGACCAGCGCGTCCTCGTCGACTCCCAGCTCGATGACATGATCCAACGTTCGCCCCCGGTCGTTCAACAACGCATCCAGGTTATGCGCCTGCTCGGCTGTGCGCGGATAACCGTCGAAGATCACGCCGCTTACGGTATCGGGCTCATCGAGCCTTTCGCCGATGATGCCCGAGACGATCTCGTCCGACACCAGTCCGCCCGATGCCATGACCGCCTTGGCCTGCGCCCCCGTGGGGGTGCCGGCCGCAACCGCGGCGCGCAGCATGTCACCGGTCGACAGCTGAACCATGCCTCGGTTCGTCATCAGCCGACTTGCCTGCGTCCCCTTGCCGGCACCCGGCGGCCCGAGCAGAATGATATTCACGCGTCGCTTCCCCTCTTTTGCGCTCGCCTCTCTTAACGGAGACGCCCGCCCTTCAGCTTCGCCTTCTTGATCAGGTCGCCATATTGGTGCGCCAGCAGATGCGACTGGATCTGCGTCACCGTATCCATCGTGACGTTGACCACGATCAACAGGCTGGTGCCGCCAAGATAGAATGGGATGGACAGCGCCGACACCAGATATTCGGGCAACAGGCAGATAATCGTCAGATATGCCGCGCCGATCACCGTGATGCGCGTCAGCACGTAATCGAAATACACCTCGGTGTTCTTGCCGGGACGAATGCCCGGCACGAAACCGCCATAGCGCTTCAGATTGTCTGCGGTCTCTTCCGGATTGAACACGACGGCGGTGTAGAAGAACGAGAAGAAGATGATGCCAGCGCCGTACAAGATCATGTACAGCGGCGATCCGTGCTGCAGATACTGGTTCAGGCTGATGATGAGATCGCCCCAGCTGCTTTCGCCCTGCACCCGGTTGCCCGCGAACTGACTGATCGTCAGCGGCATCAGCAGCAACGACGAGGCAAAGATCGGCGGGATCACGCCGGCGGTGTTGATCTTGAGCGGCAGATGGCTGCGGTCGGCCTGCATGCCACGCTGCGTCTGGCGCTTGGGATACTGGATCAGGATACGGCGCTGCGCCCGCTCCATGAAGCAGATGAACAGCACCAGCGCGACGACCGCGATGATGATGCCGATCAGCTTGATGGGATCGAGACTCCCCGAACGGCCGCCCTCCAGCAATTGCAGCAGGGTCGTCGGCAGCGATGCGACGATACCCGCCATGATAATCAGCGATACACCATTACCGATGCCGCGGCTCGTGATCTGCTCACCCAGCCACATCAGGAACATGGTACCACCGATCAGCGACACGACCGCGGCGACGCGGAACAACATGCCCGGCTCGATCACCGCCTGGATGCCCTGCGCTGCGCCCAATGTTTCGAGCCCGACCGCGATGAAATAGCCCTGCACAGCCGTCAGGCCTACCGTGCCGTAGCGGGTATATTGGTTCAACCGCTTGCGGCCGCTCTCGCCTTCCTTCTTGATCGCCGCTAGCGTCGGCGACAGCGAGGTCGACAATTGCACCACGATCGATGCGGTGATGTAGGGCATGACGCCCAGCGCGATCAAAGACATGCGGCTGAGCGAGCCGCCCGAAAAGGTGTTGAAGAAGTCGAGCACGCCGCCGCGCGTCTGCTGGTCGAGCAGCCCCAGCGCGGTCGGATCGATCCCCGGCAACGGGACATAGGACAGCAGCCGGAAAACGATCAGCACGCCGATCGTGAACCACAGCCGCTTCTTGAGGTCGGTCGCCTGGGCGAACTTCGCCAGGCTGATGCTTTGCGCCATCTGATCGGCTGCGGATGCCATAGGTCGGGATGTCCTGGAAACGATAAGCGGCGGGATGCGTTCTAACCCGCCCCGCCGCTCATATAGGCGCACGTGCGCGCTTGTCTAATCCACCGCATCGCCCGTGCCTTCACGTCGGGCGATGCTCGTGCGGATCACGCCTTGAACGACGCCTTGTGCGCCTGGCGCTCCCGGTACTTCACGCCCTTCTTGGCGGCGGCCTTCTCGGCGGCGGGAACGACCTCGATGATGTTCACGGTGCCGCCCAGCTTTTGGACCGCTTCGATCGCGCCCTTCGACGCGCCGGCGACGGTGAACGACAGCATTTCGGTCAGCTCGCCCTTGGCCAGCAGACGCACGCCGTCCTTGCCACCGCGCGCGAGGCCAACTGCCTTCAGCGCGGCATGATCGAGCGTCGCACCCGCTTCGATCTTGCCGGCGTCGATCGCCTTCTGGATCGCGCCCAGGTTCACCTCGGCATAGTCGCTGCCGAAGATGTTGTTGAAGCCGCGCTTGGGGAGCCGCATGTGCAGCGGCATCTGACCGCCCTCGAAGCCGGCGATGGACACGCCCTCGCGGCTCGTCTGGCCCTTGACGCCGCGCCCGCCGGTCTTGCCCTTGCCAGAGCCGATTCCGCGTCCGACGCGCATCCTGGACTTGCGGGCACCATCATTGTCCCGGAGTTCGTTCAGTTTCATGGAAATGCACTCGCTTTCGCTGTGGTCGCGCGTTGAAGGGAAGCGCGGGCGTATAGCGGTTCAGGCGGGAATGTCACCCCCGCTCGCCTGTCCACGCGAAGACGCCATGGATCCCACCCAGAATGTCCGCCGCCGCCGCCTCGGGCGTGTAGTCGGCAATCACCTCCAAGCAGCCCTGGATCGTACCCGCGACCGACGCGTCGCGCGCCAGGGCCGTAAGTTGAACGGCGAGATTGGAGACGTCGAGCGGATCGATCACTATCCCGCTCCGCCCCGCGTGGACCAGTTCGGGCACGCAGCCGCAGCGTTCGCTGGCCCGTCCCCTACCAACCTCAGCGTCGCATGCGGATGTTCCCGTCTTGACACCGCGAAGGCCTCAACCAGCCGTGAAGGTTCTTCACTTCGGCGAAACGCCCGACATAGAGGACGCGGGCTTAGGCGAGGCACGGATGGCGCACATGGCCGGTACCGCTCGCGCGTCATAGTCCGGCGGCAACGCTGCAGCCTGACACCGGCGCACCAACGCCTCTGGTCGAGCCTCGAAATGCGTCGCCATGGCCTGCGCCCGCTCACCATAGCAGAAGATCAGATCACACCGCCGGAAGAACAGCCGCTTCACCCACCCCCGCGAGAGTTCGGGGCGCGATTCGTTCAGCGTCGAGTCGCGGAACACGCCGCACGGCTTCCTCGCCAGCACCAATCCGATCATCTGCGCCCAGTTTCGCGCCTCGGCATAGCGCGCGATGACCACGGAGTCATCGCGCGCCGAACGCCAGAAGAAGTATGGCACCGTGCGCCACCAAGGCACCGCATCCAGCGCCCCGCGGTAGATCAGCTCATGCGCATACTGGTGGTATGTTCGATCAACGGTTGCCAATCCGCGGCGGCCCGATTCAGTTTCGGCCGCCTGAACGAAAGATGTGTCGTCCCCGCGTGCCGATGCAGCGCGGTACAGAGCCGGCCGCGGCGCTCTGCTCGACCATTCCGCCGCGCCCCGCGACCCACCTCGCGCGCATCGCGTTCGGCGGCCGGGTCCACCAGCGCCAGATCGGCCATGCCAAGAGTTCCACGAGGCGAGGCGTGGCAACCACATAGGGCAGCCGCTGCCATGGCGGCAGACCGAGCCCCCCCACATGATCGCGGCTCAAAGCAGCACCAGCAGCAACAAAGCAAGAAACATCGCTGCCACGACTGCCGACGGACGAACGTCCAACTCGGGCGTCGCTAGCCCGAGCACGAACAAGCAGATATACGGTAAAAGCGCGGTCTTGGGCTCCCACATCGCTCCCGCCCAATCCCTGCGGCAACCGACCCCGCGACCAGCAGCGCCGACACCGCTCTCCGCCCGGCGACCGCACTCAGCAACGGCGCAATGACGTACCAGCGCAGCGCGACATAGCCGAGGATCACGACGCTCGATATGACCGCCGGCCACCACGGTTCGCCCGCGATGGGCGCCACAGACTGACCTAGCAGCACCCGCACGACCAGGTTGATAGCACCGATGAGGATGAACCCCGGAAGCAGCCGCCACAATCGGCTGATCAGGTCGGTACGG
Organism: Sphingomonas sp.; assembly: GCA_036386955.1. Lineage (GTDB taxonomy): Bacteria > Pseudomonadota > Alphaproteobacteria > Sphingomonadales > Sphingomonadaceae > Sphingomonas. The sequence continues at coordinate 4,754 of DASVUT010000244.1, forward strand.
TACGGGTGATGGGTCTCGGCATAGTGGGCAACCCACATCCGGTGCATTCAATTACCGCTCAAAAAGACGAAGATGTAGACGGCAACGCTGCCCAACGCGACGCGACTGAGGTGGCTCAAGAAAACCACCAGCGCCAAAAATAGCCGGAACGCGCCGGGCGATCGCGGCAAAAGGACGCGTGTCGCCAGCCGCCACAGATTACCGCCGCCTTACACGCCGGCCTCTGCGCGCCACTTGTGTTTAGCTGAAGAAGCCAGCGCCATCCCCCAGGGGGTCCGCGACGTCCCTACGGCTCCGGCGTTAAATCCGCCAGCCATTCGGTGCGGAACGGGTTCAACAACGAAAAAGGGGCGCGATCACTATGATCGCGCCCCTTTTAAGGGATTGTCACGCCTGAGCGTCAGCCCTGCACTTCGACCATGTGCTGGACCTTGCGGATCATGCCGCGCACTTCCGGAGAATCCTCCAGTTCGCGCACGCGGTGCATCTTGTTGAGCCCTAGCCCAATCAGCGTCGCGCGCTGGTCGGCGGTGCGGCGGATCGGCGAACCGGTCTGCTTGATGGTGATCGTCGCCATGTCTTTTACTCCACCAACGCCGCGGCGTCGACCTCGGCGGTCTCCGCGGCCTGCCCCGATCCACGGCCCAGCAAGTCGGCGATCTTCTTGCCGCGCCGCTGCGCCACTGCCTTGGGGCTGGTCTGGTCGCCCAGCGCCTCGAAAGTCGCACGGATCATGTTGTACGGGTTCGACGTGCCGACCGACTTAGTCACCACATCGGCCACGCCGAGCGATTCGAAGATGGCGCGCATCGGGCCGCCGGCGATGATGCCCGTCCCCTGCGGAGCCGAGCGCAGCGTCACGCGTCCGGCACCGAAATGGCCGTTGCCGTCGTGATGCAGCGTGCGGCCATCCTTCAACGGCACGCGGACCATCGCCTTCTTGGCCGCCGCAGTCGCCTTGGAGATCGCCTCGGGCACTTCGCGCGCCTTGCCATGACCGAAGCCGACCCGGCCCTTGCCGTCGCCCACCACGACCAGCGCCGCGAAGCCGAAGCGCTTGCCGCCCTTCACCGTCTTGGACACGCGGTTGATGTGGACAAGCTTCTCGATCAGCTCTTCGCCACCATCGTCGCTGCCCGGACGCCCACGGTTGCCACCCGGACCACCACGGCTGTCGCGACCGCCGCGATTGCCGCCGGGGCCACCACGACCGCGACCACCGCCGCCACCGCCGCCCGGACCACCACGACCACGACCACCGCCGCCGCCCTGATAGCCGCCGCCACCCGCACCGCCGCCAAAGCCGCCGCCCTGGGGCGCCTGCGGTTCGGGAGCAGCGCCTTCGGGTGCGCCGGCCTGATTGTTTTCGTCAGCCATCATCAGAACTCCAAACCGGCTTCACGCGCGGCCTCAGCCAGCGCCTTGACGCGGCCATGGAACAGGAAACCGCCACGGTCGAAGACCACGCGCGTCACGCCAGCGGCGAGAGCCGCCTCGGCCACGCGCTTGCCGACG
>DASVUT010000245.1:0-3468 GCA_036386955.1 Sphingomonas sp.
AGTCTTTGCGCGCCCGGAACGTCGTTACGGGCAGCCAGCGCGCGTGCGCGTATCCGGTTGAGCGCCCTCGCCGCATAGTCGTTGCCGCCCGGCATCGGCTTGGCGGTCTCGGCTAAAGCACCCGCGACATCGCCCTGGAGCAGCCGCGCGCTTGCCAGCAGGTGACGCGTCCGGTCAGGGGCGAGACGAAGCGCCGTCGCGCGCATTACCGCGCCTTCGGCTGCCACGCCATCGCCGAGTTCCAGATACGCATGCGCCAGCACCGCTTGCGCCACACCCGACGACGGATCGGCAGTGATCGCGGTCAGCGCATCGTTGCGCGCGGCGCTATAGTTGCCGACGCCGACCTGCCGCAGCGCCGCCGCAAAGGATTGACGTGCATCGGGCGGCGGATCGCGGCGCAGCACCAGTACGGTCGCGACCAGCAGGACCAGCGCCAGTGCAGCAATGGCGGCGATCCGCACCCGCTTGCCCGGCATGCGCAAGCGCAAGCGCCGCCGCACCCGGCCGCGCCGCCGCAGCAAAGGGTAGGTCGCCTCAGCCATGCAGGTCGTATGTCTTGAGCAGGTCGTACAGCGTCGGCCGGCTAACCCCGAGCAGGCGCGATGCGCCCGCAACATTGCCATCGGCACGCGCCAGCGCGCGGCCGATCGCCTGACGGTCGGCGATCTCGCGCGCGCGGCGCAGGTCGAGCGCCGCATCGTCGGCGACCGCAAGTTCCAGGTCGGCGGCGGTGACATGACGTCCTTCTGCCATGATGACCCCGCGCTTTACCCGGTTCTCGAGCTCGCGGACGTTGCCCGGCCAGGACCAGGCGTCGATCGCGGCCCGCGCATCGGGGGACAGACCTTTGACGTGCCGGTTGAGCGTCGCGGCAAAGCGGGTGACGAACGCCTTGGCGAGCAGTTGCGCGTCGCCGGTCCGCTGCCCCAAGGCCGGGATGCGCACGACGATCTCCGCCAAGCGATAGTAGAGGTCGTCGCGAAAACTCGCCGCCGCGACCATCGCGTCGATGTCGCGGTGCGTGGCACAGACGACGCGCGTATCGACCGCGATGACCTTGCGCGCGCCGATCCGCTCCACCGTGCGCTCTTGCAGGAAGCGCAGCAGCTTGACCTGCAGCGCCAGCGGAACGTCGCCGATCTCGTCGAGGAAAAGCGTGCCGTTGGCGGCCTGCTCGATCTTGCCAGGGGTCGTCTTCACCGCGCCGGTGAACGCGCCGCGTTCATGCCCGAACAGTTCGGATTCGAGCAGCGTGTCGGGAATGGCGGCGCAATTGATCGCGACGAACTCTCCCTTGCGCCCGCTCGCGTCGTGCAGGCCGCGCGCGAGGAGTTCCTTGCCTGTCCCGCTGGCTCCCAGAAGCATGACGGACACGTCGGTGCGCGCGACGCGTTCCAGGGTGCGCGTCACCTGCGCCATTTCCGGCGAAGCATGGAGCAGGCCACCGAACCCTCGGCCAGGCATGCGGGCGGCGAGCCGGCGGTTCTCGGCCTCCAGCGCGTGCACATGAAAGGCGCGTGCGACGATCAGCCCGAGCTGATCGATATCGATCGGCTTGGCATAGAAGTCCCACGCACCGTCGCCGATCGCCTGAAGCGCGCTGGCGCGTTCTCCATGTCCCGACGCGACGATCACCTTGGTTTCGGGCGCGATCGACAAAATTGCGGACAGCGTCGCGAACCCCTCGTCCGTGCCGTCGGCGTCCGGCGGCAGGCCCAAGTCGAGCGTGACGACGGCGGGCTTATGCTGGCGCACCGCTTCGATCGCCGTCGCCCGATCGCCCGCAACCACGACGTCACATCCGTCATATGCCCAGCGCAACTGCCGCTGAAGCCCGAGATCGTCCTCGACGACCAGCAGCACGGGCAGCGGCGCGGAGCTCATGCGGCGATCTCCACAGGCGGCGCGACGGTCAGGCTGATGCGGAAACACGTTCCCACGCCCTCGCGGCTGTCCACGTCCAATGTTCCGCCCATGGCGTGCACCAGCTGCCGCGCCTCGAACGCGCCCAGCCCGAACCCGCCGGGCTTGGACGACGCGAAGGGCCGGAACAGCGCGTCGCGAACGAAACCCGGCGTCATGCCATGCCCCTGATCGACGACCTCGATCGTCACGGCACCGCCATCGGCGCGCACGCGGACGGCCACCGGCGCGTCGGGCGTGCTCGCCTCCACCGCGTTCTGGATCAAATGGCCAATCACCTGTTCCAGTCGCGGTGCCTGCGCGAAGGCGAGCGGTGCGGCGTCGGCATCGACCGCGACCGGATGTGTGGCGGCGCGCGCTACGCGACGCGCGATAGCCGCGACATCGGTCGCCGCGATCGGTGCCGGCGGCTGGTCTGCATGAGTGGACAGCCGCGCAAGCAGGCTGCTCATCCGCTCGGCGCAGTCGCCCAGTGTCGCGACCATATCGGCGCGGAAGGCCGGGTTATCCGCATGACGCCGCGCGTTGCTGGCGGTCAGCGTCATCTGGCTGACTAGGTTCTTCAAATCATGCATGATGAAGGCGAAGCGGCGATGGAATTCGTCGAACCGCTGCGCCTCGGCCAAGGCCGCATGCGCGCGGTCCTCTGCGAGGTAACTCGCCGCTTGCCGTCCGGCGGCGCGGAAAAGGTCGAAGTCTTCCCAATCGAGTGCCCGCGCAACGGGAGGTGCCGCCAGCACGACCGCGGCGACCAGCGTGTCGGCATGGATCAACGGCACGATCGCCCAGCTTTCGGGCGACAGCCCGTCTTCGGCCGAGGCGATGTGCCCCGTCGCGAGCCGCGCGACAAGCGAAGCGGGCGGATCGTCATACGACGCAGTCCAGTTCCACCGCGCCTCGACCTGCAATCGCTCGGCGTCGGCGACTAGCAGCAGGCCTGCGGGCGAATCGGTGAATGCGGCCATGGCGCGCACGATGCGGGCATGTAAATCCTCCGCGCCTTCCCCAGCCGTCGCCAACGTGGCGGTGAAACGCTGCCACTCGGTGCGATAGTCATATCGGTGCGCGAACAGGTGCTTGGCGAGCTTCACCTTGATCCATGCGGCCAGGTCGGGAGTCGACAGGAAGCCGAACAGCGCCGCGCCCGCCGCGAGCACCACGATCGTCTGCGCGAGCCGCGCATGCGCACCCGCCAAGGCCGCAAGCCCCGTCGCCGCGACGATGGCTCCGGCGTAGAGCAGGATCGCGGCAATGCCCAACCCGCGCGTCGCCAGTGCTCGTGACACGGACGGTGCGGCATCCCGGCGCGCGGTGGCGGCTGCGGCGATCAACACGCCCGATACCACCAGTGACACCCCACGTGCCGCGATCAGCCGATCGTCCATGCCGCCATCCCAGCGTGCCAGGGCGAAGGTGACCAGGTCGATGCTCCACATGAGCGCGATCGCGACCGCGACCAGACGCAACCGGGGCCGTCCGATACGATCGGCGGCACCCGCGGCGTGGTGAACCAAGACCAACCCGCCGGCCGCGGCGACCATC
>DASVUT010000246.1:0-8545 GCA_036386955.1 Sphingomonas sp.
TCCACATAGATTTCGACGAACTCGCCCGGCGGCAGGAGCTTGCGGACCGCGTCACGCTCGGCCCGGAAGGGGGATATAAAGGCCGTCAGGACGATCAACCCTGCGTCGCACATCAGCTTGGCCACTTCGCCGATGCGGCGAATATTCTCCACCCGATCGGCTTCCGAAAAGCCCAGATCGCGGTTCAGCCCATGGCGGATATTGTCGCCGTCGAGCAGGAAGCTGTGCCGGCCCAGCGCATGGAGCCGCCGTTCGACCAGGTTGGCGATCGTCGACTTGCCTGATCCCGACAGGCCGGTGAACCACAGCACGCGGGGGGCTTGGCCCTTCTGGCGTGCGTGCGCGTCGCGGGTGATGTCGATCGACTGCCAATGGACATTCTCGGCCTTGCGTAAGGCGTGGCGGATCATGCCCGCGCCGACGGTCGCGTTGGTGGTGCGATCGACGAGGATGAAGCCGCCCAGGTCCGCTCCCTCGGCATAAGGTTCGAACACGATCGCGCGGTCAGTCAGCACTTCGGCGACCCCGATGTCGTTCAGGCGCAGCGTATCCGCCGACAGATGCGCCTGCGTATTCACGTCGGTGACGTAGTCGGGCTTCGCGATCGTCGCCCCCACGGTCTGTGTCGCCAGCTTGAGCCAATATCCGCGCCCCGGCACCAGCGGCGTGTCCGACATCCACACCATCGTGGCGCAGAACCGGTCCGCGACCATCGGCGGGTCGCCCGCCGCCGCGATCACGTCGCCGCGCGAACAATCGACCTCATCGGCCAGTACCAGAGTCACCGACTCGCCCGCCTGCGCCTTCGGCCGATCGCCATCCCAGGTGACGATCCGCGCGACTCGCGTCGTCCGGCCCGACGGCACGATCCGCACCGCGTCCCCGACGGCGATGCTCCCGCCCGCGATCATGCCCGCAAAGCCGCGAAAGTTCAGATCGGGGCGGTTGACCCATTGCACCGGCATTCGGAACGTCGCCGACGCGGCGCGATCCGCATCGACATCGATCGTCTCCAGATGCGGCAGCAGCGCCGGGCCGTCATACCACGGCATCGCATCCGACCGCTCCGCCACATTGGCCCCGGTCAGCCCCGACACCGGAATGGCCGTGAACGCATCGATCCCGATCGACGCGGCGAAGTCGCGATAATCGGCGACGATCGCGTCGAACACGGCCGAGTCGTGCCCCACCAGGTCCATTTTGTTCACCGCCAGCACGATGTGGCGGATGCCGACAAGCTGACACAGGAACGAATGCCGACGCGTCTGCGTCAGCACGCCTTTGCGCGCGTCGACCAGAATGACGGCCGCATCCCCGGTCGACGCACCGGTCACCATGTTGCGGGTATATTGTTCATGCCCCGGCGTATCGGCGACGATGAACTTGCGCCGCGGTGTGGCGAAAAAGCGATAGGCGACGTCGATCGTGATCCCCTGTTCGCGCTCCGCCGCGAGCCCATCGACAAGCAACGCAAAGTCGATCGCGTCGCCCTGCGTGCCCATGCGCGCCGAGTCCGCCTCCAGCGCGTCGAGCTGATCGGCGAAGATCGCGCGGGCGTCGTACAAAATGCGCCCGATCAGCGTCGACTTGCCGTCGTCCACCGATCCGCAGGTGATGAAGCGCAGCATCGACTTGGTCGCATGCGCGGCCAGATAGGCGTCGATGTCCTCGGCGATCAGCGCGTCGGGGCTGTACGCGGTCATCAGAAATACCCCTCGCGCTTCTTCTTTTCCATGCTGGCAGCCTGGTCGTGATCGATGGCCCGGCCCTGACGCTCGCTGGTCGTCGTCAACAGCATCTCCTGGATGACCTCGGGCAAGGTCGTCGCCCGGCTCTCGACCGCGCCGCTCAACGGATAACAGCCCAAGGTCCGAAAGCGGACCGACCGCTCCACCGGCATCTCGCCGGGCTTCAGGCGGAACCGATCATCGTCAACCATCAGGATCAATCCGTCGCGCTCGACCGTTGGCCGTGGGGCCGCGAAGTACAGCGGGACGATCTCGATGCCTTCGGCCAAGATATACTGCCAGATGTCCAGCTCGGTCCAGTTGGATAGGGGAAAGACGCGGATGCTCTCGCCCTTGTTGATCCGCGCATTGTACAGCCGCCACAGCTCCGGGCGTTGCGCCTTGGGATCCCAGCCATGGCTCGCCGACCGGAACGAGAAGATGCGCTCCTTGGCGCGCGATTTCTCCTCGTCGCGGCGCGCGCCGCCGAACGCGGCGTCGAAACGGTGCGCGGTCAGCGCCTGTTTCAGCCCTTCGGTCTTCCACAGGTCGGTGTGCCGCGCGCCATGGTCGAACGGGTTGATCCCCGCCGCCAGCGCGTCTGGATTGCGGTGCACGATCAGCTCCATGCCCGCCTCCGCCGCCGCCCGCTCACGCAGCGCGTACATGGCGCGGAACTTCCACGTCGTGTCGACATGGAGCAGCGGAAACGGTGGTCGCGCCGGAAAGAACGCCTTGCGCGCCAGATGCAGCATCACGGCGGAGTCCTTGCCCACCGAATACAGCATGACCGGCCGCTCGGCCTCTGCCACGACTTCGCGCAGGATGTGGATGCTTTCGGCTTCGAGCCGTTGAAGGTGTGTTAGGCCGGTCATCGTGGCTTGCAGATAATGCAGGCGGGCGCGCGTGCGACCAATTATTCCTGTCAGCCCATCAAGCGTTCGCGTTCCAGCGAGTCGAGGATACGCGCGCCGGCCATGAACACCGCGACGGGACACAGCCAGAACAGCATCCATCCGCCCCAGCCGGGATATGCCTGCACGTAATGCACGCCGCGCTCCGTGGCACCGGTGGCGAGCCCGTAAATCACGAGGAAGGCCTCGAACCGCGTCTTGATGACGAATAAACGAGCAAAGCGCGACCACATGCCCGCTGCTACGCAAGCACCGCGCCAACCGCGCATTTGCGTTGGGTGCCGACCGCCCCTCGTGGTTACCTGTAAGGAAACCCGACACCGCAGGAAAGCGTCAACCTTCCCGTTCCGTTCTGGAAAACCTTGGCGGTTCCCACCGAGGGGATCGGGCGGGAGTGGAAAACTTTGCCGGGGAGATCGCCCGTGGCTGAGAACAGCGCAATCGAGTGGACTGACCACACGTTCAACCCATGGATCGGCTGCACCAAGGTTAGTCCGGCGTGCGCTAATTGCTACGCTGAAACGCTCATGGACACCCGCTACGGCCGGGTGACGTGGGGGCCGGGCGAGGCTCGCTCGCGTACTGCTCCGTCGACATGGCGGATGCCGCGCAAGTGGAACAAGCAAGCGGCGATCACTGGCGAACGGCCGTTCGTGTTCTGCGCTTCGCTGGCGGACGTGTTCGACAACGAGGTCGATCCGGCGTGGCGGCGCGATCTATTCACGCTGATCGACGCGACGCCGAACCTGGTATGGCTGCTGCTGACTAAGCGCATCGGCAACGTCCTGAACATGACGGACCCGGCGCGTGCCAACCCGTCGCTTCCGTTGAACGTTGCGATCGGCGCGACCATGGCGAACCAGGAAGAATACGACCGCGACCGCATGAAGCTGGCGGAAGTGAAGCGAGCCCGTGCACCGCTGTTCACCTTTGGCAGTTTCGAACCGCTGCTAGGTCCGGTGATCCTCGACTGCAACGCACCGGACTGGATCATAGTCGGCGGTGAAAGCGGTTCCAACGCACGGCCGATGGACCTTGCATGGGCGCGATCAATCAAGCGCCAGTCCGACGATCTGGACCGCGTGTTCAACTTCAAGCAGGTGGGTGGGCGCACGGCTGACAAGGGTGGCCACGCACTCGACGGCGTGACGTACTTCAATCGGCCGATCGCCCGCCTCCACCCGCGACGGGCTGCGGATGGGGGTGAGGGGTGAGCGGTGGTCCGACAGGCGAGCGCGACGTGGGTTGCGGTGTCGTCTTGTGCGTCGCGCTGGTCTGCGCCGCCGCTGTTCGCATTGCCATGCTGTTCGCAGCCTAACCCAGCCCCAAGGAGCAACCGATGAGCATGATTGAGCGGGTCGCTAGGGCGATAGCGAGGATCGACCACAATGGCACGATCGCGGATGAAGCCTATTGGGCCGATCCGTGTACCGGCTGCAATGCGTACCGCCACATGGCCCGCGCCGCGATCGAGGCGATGCGCGAAATCACGCCGGATATGGAGCGAGCCACCCTGCCTTTTCGGAAAGGGGTTGGCGAGGGCGTAGGTCGTTTGTGGTCCGCCATGATCACCGCAGCCCTGGCCGCCGACCAGGGCGAGGGGGCGGGGTCGTGAACGCCGGTTATCGCCTCTCGGTGGTGTTGTTCGTAATGCTGCTCGTCATCCTTATCGTCGACGAGCTGCCGGATTATGCGCGCATAATGGCGTCGGCGCTTTGCATGGTCTTTTACGTCCTTGGCTCGCTGGCGAAGGACATCATCGCCGCGATTGGAACCACCCATGACTAGCCCCCTCGAATCCATCGCGCTGCGTGTCGAGGCGGCGAGCGGGGCGGAGGACGATCTTTTTCGCGAGGCGTTCGATTTGTGCTTTCCGAAGCCTACGCGCGTGTGGGAGTCGGAAGACCGCGAAGTCTGGACTACGGAATATGAGAACCACCATATCCGATCTTGGGCGTTCGAGGCCTTCTTAGAGGTGAAGGCGTATCTCGACGCCGCGATGACACTACCGCCGCCCGGTGCGACCACCTGCTTGGCAATGGAGGACCGCCACTCTGGGCGATGGCGGTGGGAATTACGCCATGGATATGGCGTTCGGACCTCAGCTTGGGCAGCCACCCCCGCCTTAGCCCTCGTAGCAGCCGCCCTCCGCGCGCGGGCCGCTGGTGAGGGGGAGGGGTGATGGCGTGCTACGTCGTCAAGGTGAAGCCACCTAGCGTTGCAGAATGGCGGACATGGGTGATGATGGGCTATCTCGGATCGTACGAGCGGTACGAGGCGACAACACGCGAGCGTGGGTCCGGTACAATGTTCATCACGGGCGACCTCGGGCCGCATTGTACCGAGTGTGCGGCTGTAGGTGACAACCTGTGCGACTACCCCGTTGGCGATGACAAGACGTGCGACCGGCCGCTATGCGATGACCATGCCAAAGGCGTGGCAGGGGACACACACTATTGCCGCGATCACTACATCATGTGGCGGGAGTACCTTGCCAGCCAGCGCGGCTATGACGTTCTCGACAACGTGACGCCGCTTGGCGTTGTGGTGAAGCCGGGTTAGCCTTGCGCCCATGCCCCGCGACTGGTCCGACCGCCCCCGCGCGAAACCCTCCCCCGTCGCACAGTACGTGCTAGGCGGCGTCGCGGCGCTGGTGACGCTGGGGCTGGTGATCGGGGTTGTGGGGCGGTGTTGGGGTAGCACGCATTTTGCGGGGTGATCTGCACCGGCTCCCGCTTCCAGACGCTAGCCAATTACCTTCTGGACAGACTGACTAGCCTCGCCTCCGCACCACTTCATCGCCCGGTGATCAGTCCGCTTGCATGGGCAGGTGCCGCCCGAGCCGAACCGTTATCACACCCGCGCCCGTATGGGAATCCCGCTGTCCTACAAGTTCCCATTACGTTCTATAGCAGCTCCACCGATTCGGAGCCCGCATGCCCCACCCCGCCGACATCGCCCGAGAAATGACCAACGCATGGTCCCGCCCCGGTGCGCTCGCCTACATGGCCGTGCGCCTGACCCTCGTGACCAGCCGCCGCGAGCTGACCGCGTGGTGGGTGCTGACCCGGGCGATCGTGCGCGCATGATCCCCGAACGCTTCGTCATCACCCTCGAAGGCAAGCTATGGAACGTGCGCCGGCGGGCCAACATCGCGCCAAACGAATTGCCGCACCTGCTCGCCGAGCTGCTGAAGGGCGTGTCCGGCGTCGAGGATGCGATACGGGCGCATGGGATCAGGTTGACGCTGGAGGAGGATAGCGACCAGGGGGACGATGGGGCGGATGATTTGGTGGTGCCGAGGGGTTAGCCCTACAGCCCGGCCCGTTCCGCCTTCTCGACCCCCTTCTTGACCGCAGCACCAGCGGATCCGCCGACGATCGTTGCGACCACCAGCGCGGCCGCCTTGGGGTTCTTGCGGGCTTCCTTGATCGCGGCGTTGGCAATGGATTTGAGCAGGCGGCCGATGTTCATGCGACCTCTCCCGAGCGCGTTCCAACCTTCTGGTCTGTGCCGTCCCACACGAACTCCCCGTCCGTGCCGACCGGGAAATGATCGCGGCACCCGGCGCAGAACGTCCCGCTATAGAAGCCGGGATTGCGCGCGTAGGTTTCGGCGATCGTCTGCCCCATGCGGGTTACGACGCCGCAACTCTCGTGAATATATGCGAGGCGCACCGGCTCGACAAATCCAAGGGCGCGCTCTTCGGCGGTCAGAACGACGTAGCCTTTCTGCATGCCGGTTGCCGGATCAATTTCGCGGTGATTAGCCGTGACGGGCGATCCGTCTGTGAGCGTCGTGTTCATGGTCGTGGTTCCTTCGTTGCAGGTGGATTAGGCGCACCAGTGGGCACGCTGTTGGACAAGCCCTCAGCAAGCGCGGTGCGTTCCTGGCTTTCCCAGATCGACCGGATCGCGCCGACCGTTTGCTGGAACGACAGCAGGAAAGCGGTGAACAGCCCGGCGTCGGCGAGCGGAACCTTGCCGTCAGGGGTCGCCTTGCCGATCGCGTTGGCGAAGGTGTAGCCGATCAAGAGGAGTAGGCCCGCGGCTAGGATGGCGAGGGAGACTAGCCCGGCGAGTTGGATATGGGTCTTGGTCATGCCGCCCTCTCCGCCGCCAACATCGCCGCCACCGCCCGGTCAAACCGCGCCGTCCGATCGGCCAGGCCGTGCGTGCCGCCGTTGATCGCCCGCGTCTCGTCCGTGACCCCCGGCGTGTCCGCCAGTTCGTTGATCCCGTTCGCGTGCCAGAACCAAGCCGCCGCCATGATCCCGCCTTCAAGCGTGCGGCCATAGTTCAGCGCCGCCTCCAAGGTCATGCCCATGGCGGACGCGAACCCGGTCCAGTTCGCGCGGCCGGTCAGCTGCATCGGCCCGGCACCGCGGAACCGCCAGCCGTCGCCGGACGCCTCATTCCCGTTGCCCATGCGGTTCGCATAGACCCGGTTCGCCAGCATATCGGGATTGCCCGCATAGGACGCGGCCATTGCGATCGTCGGAAAGCGCGACGGCCATACTTCGGTCAGCCGCTTGGCCGAATAGTTCAGGTTCTCTTCGCGGCCGGGGACCAGGCCGGACTCGTGCGCCATTTGCGCCACGAACGCGGCGATGCGGCGAATGGTGTCGATCCGGAACCGCTGGCACGCCTTGCGGATGGGTTCGACCCAAGGCGCGAGTTGCGCTTCCGATCGCTCGGGGCAGGCGGCGCGAAGGACCGCGACAAACAGCAAGTCGATGGGGGTGACCAGCTCGGGACCAAGCGCCTTCAGGATCGCCGCCGCTGTAGCAGGCCCCCATAGGCCGTCAGGGGTGACGCCGACGCGGCGCTGGATCTGCGATAGCGTGGTCACCGCCCCACCTTCCATTCATTGAGCGCCGCGACATGCTGAGCATTGCGCCGCGCATGCACCCGCAACCGCCAGACCTTGCCGCCGAGATACAGCGCCAGCCCGACACGCAAGCCCGACGCCGCCCATTCATCGAACGGTGTCGCGGCCTCCACCAACGCGGGCGGAACCGACATGAGCGAGCATCCCGCGATCAGCCCGAGCCCGATGCGCTCCCAGACGCGGAACATCTCTTGAAAGAAGATCAGCTTGTAGGCCGCCATGAAGGCGATCCCGATGCCGACGATGCCGCTCAGGATGAACCAGCCGCTCATTTCGCTTCTCCGGTGTCGAGGGAACGCCGAACAAAGCGGATGATCGCGGGCAGGAGGATGTTGGAGCCGGAGCCGAACACATAGGTCATGCCGGCGATGGCGCGGACATTGCCTTCATCGATCCCCATCATCGAGTGCGCGACCCAGGGCGTCACAAAGATCGCGAACGAAAAGCCGCCGGCGAAGGTAAGGGCCAGCTCGCCCTTGCTCATATCGCGCCACTTCACGAACCCGAGCGCGGTCAACGCACCCGAGACAGCCGCCAGCGCGATATACGCCATGCCGATCGTGGTTTTGTGTTCATGCATGGCACCGGCTTTCGTGGGCGGGGAGGGCGCGCCTCCGGGTCATGTGGCTAGCGGGCATGGGTGGGGGGTGGGTCATTGCGCACCCGGCACAGGATCGCGGACCTGCTTCGCCCACGTCCCCGCCGCGACGAAGTAGTTGTCGCCGTCATCCTCGATCCGGTCGTTGGTGACGCTTTGCATAACGCCGCCCGGTGAGGTCACCGCAAAGCCGCTACCACCACCGCCGAAGCCCAGTACCCTGGGGCGGCGGTTGTCGCCTTCGGGCCAGAAATGCTCTGGCACGACGTTAGCCCACGCCTGGATGAACGTGGTGGCGGGAGCGTTCGGGAAGGTGAACACGTTGGAACCCAAGCTCGGATACCGGATGATGTTGCCGATAAGCTGGATGTGGCTGCAATCGATCGCTTGGAACGGGGCGAGCCCTGTATCCGGCT
>DASVUT010000247.1:0-2555 GCA_036386955.1 Sphingomonas sp.
GACGAGGCGAAGGCGTACCCTATCCGCGCTATGGCGAAAGCGTCGACACCGCGATGGCGGCGATCGAGGCGGTGCGGGGCGCGATCGAGGCGGGAGCGGACCGTGCGGACCTGATCGCGCTGATGCCCGCCGGGGCGGCACGGGCGGCGGTCGACGGCGCATTGTGGGATCTGGAGGGCGGGCTGACGCCGCCGCCGGCGCTAATCAGTGCGCTGACGATCGGGATCGACACGCCTGGCGCCATGGCCGCCGCCGCGGCAAAGGCGTCGGCCGCGCCGCTGTTGAAGATCAAGGTCGACCGGGACGACCCCGCCGCGCGGCTTCGCGCGGTTCGCAACGTCGCGCCGGACGCGCGGCTGATCGTCGATCCCAACGAAAGCTGGGACCGCGCGACGATGGTCGCCATGGCCCCGGTGCTGGCTCAACTGCGGGTCGATCTGTTGGAACAGCCCGTGCCCGCGGGTGAGGATGCGTGGCTGGAAGGGTTCGACGCCGGCGTGCCGGTGTGCGCGGACGAATCCTTCCACGGGGTGGACGATCTGGACGCGGTGGCGCGGCTTTATGCGTGTGTGAACGTGAAGCTCGACAAGACCGGCGGGCTGACTGCGGCGCTCGCGCTCATTCCCGCTATCCGCGAACGGGGGCTGGGGCTGATGACCGGGTGCATGATCTGTTCGTCGCTGTCGATCGCGCCCGCGCTGCAGGTGGCGATGCGGAGCGATTTCGTCGATCTGGACGGGCCCTTGTGGCTGGCGAGCGACCGCGCCGGCGGGGTTCGCGACCGGGGCGGCATCCTGCAACCGCCTGCCCAGGGGTTCTGGGGTTGAGACGGCTGGCGATCCTGCCGGTACTGTTCCTGCTGGGTGCCGCCCCAGACCGGGTCGATCTGCTGATCCGCGGCGGGACCATCTATGCAGGCGACGCCGAGCCGTTCGTGGGCGATGTCGCGGTCCGCGGCGGCCGCATCGTGCAGGTCGGGGGGCGCTCGCCATCGGCGACGCGTGTGATCGACGCGCGCGGGATGGCCGTCGCGCCGGGCTTCATCGATCCGCACACCCATGTCGAGGCGATGCTGACCAGCGGCGATGCACGCGAAAGGCTCGTCCTGCCGTTCTTGATGCAGGGCGTGACGACCGCATTCGTCGGCAATGACGGCGGCGGCGATCCCGCCTTGCCGTCGATGTCAGCCCGGCCGACGGGCATCAACCATGCCGCTTATGCCGGGTTCGGCGCGGTGCGGCGGCAGGTGATGGGGGAGGGGCGGCGCGCCCCGACCGACGCGGAATTGCGGTCGATGAAGGCGCTGGTCGCGGGCGCGATGTGTCGCGGGGCGATGGGGCTGTCGACGGGGCTTTATTACGCGCCGCAGAGCTTCGCCGCGACTCCCGAGGTCGTGGAACTGGCGCGCGAAGCGGGCACGCGCGGGGGCGTGTATGACAGCCATATCCGCGACGAGGCGAGCTATACGATCGGGCTCGCCGCGGCGGTGGATGAGGCGATCGCGATCGGGCGCGAAGCCGGGTTGGCGGTGAACATCAGCCACATCAAGGCGCTGGGCGTCGATGTCCAAGGCCAGGCGCCCGCCATCATTGCCAAGGTCGAGCGCGCGCGCGCCGGGGGGCAGCGGGTGACCGCGGATCAATATCCATGGGACGCGAGCGGCACGAGCCTGGTCGCCGCGCTGGTGCCCCTGTGGGCGCAGGATGGCGGCCGCGCTGCCATGCTTGCGCGGTTCGACGCGGAGCCCGTGCGACTGCGGGCGGAGATGGGGGAGAATCTTCGGCGGCGTGGGGGTGCCGCACGGCTGCTCATCACCGAAGGGCGCGAGAAGGGGCGCACGCTCGCGACGATCGCGGCCGCCCGCCGGATCGATCCCGTCGCCGTCGCGATGGCTGTGATCCGCATCGGCGACCCCGCCGTCGCGTCGTTCAACCAGGACGAGCGCGACATCGCCGCCTTCATGGCGCGGCCTTGGGTGATGACCGGTTCCGACGCGTCGACGGGGCATCCGCGCGTATACGGTAGCTTCGCGCGCAAATACGCCGAATATGTCGTGCGCCGCCGCGTGCTGACATTGCGCGCGTTCGTCGAGCGCAGCTCGACGCTGGCCGCCGATACGTTCGGGCTGAAAGATCGCGGACGCATCAAGGCAGGGGCGATCGCCGATATCGTCGTATTCGATCCGAAACAGTACGCGGCGCAGGCGACCTATGACCGGCCGACGCGGCTCGCGAGCGGCGTGCGGACGGTAATCGTCGCGGGGAAGGTCGCGGTCGCGAATGGTCGTGCGACTGGTATCGCGGCGGGGCGTCCGCTACCGCACACGCCCACGCCCGGAACATGCCCGTGACGCGGTGGTTCGCGATCCCCTTGTGGAAACGGGTGCTGGGCGGGCTGGTGCTCGGGCTGATCCTGGCGCTGGTGTGGCCGCAGGCCGCGCCGAGCGTCGCGTTCCTGGGCGATCTGTTCGTGCGCGCGATCCGCATGCTGGTCGCGCCGATCGTGCTCGTCACCATCGCCAGCGGGATCACCGCGCTGGCTGACCCCAAGCGGCT
>DASVUT010000248.1:0-1566 GCA_036386955.1 Sphingomonas sp.
GCCACGGAGCGTCCGGGTTTCTGGACGACCGTAGTCAAGGACTGGAAGGGCGTTTCCGAAGAGACGACCACCGGCGTGCACCGCCTCTACCAACTCGCGCAGCAGGGCTCGCTGCTCGTGCCCGCGATCAACGTCAACGACTCGGTCACCAAGTCGAAGTTCGACAACCTCTATGGCTGCAAGGAATCGCTCGTCGACGCGATCCGTCGCGCGACCGACGTGATGCTCGCCGGCAAGGTTGCCTGCGTCGCCGGCTTCGGCGATGTGGGCAAGGGTTCGGCTCAGTCGCTCCGCAACGGCGGCGCGCGCGTGATGGTGACCGAGGTCGACCCGATCTGCGCCCTTCAGGCGGCGATGGAGGGGTTCGAGGTCGTGACGATGGAGGAAGCGGTCACCCGCGCCGACATCTTCTGCACCGCGACCGGCAATGCCGACGTCATCACCGCCGAGCACATGGCCGCGATGAAGCCCATGTCGATCGTGTGCAACATCGGCCATTTCGACAGCGAGATTCAGATCGCCGCGCTGTCGAACTATCAGTGGACCGAAGTGAAGCCCGGCACCGATCTGGTGAAGTTCCCCGACGGCAAGCAGATCATCGTGCTCGCCAAGGGCCGGCTGGTAAACCTGGGCTGCGCGACGGGCCATCCGTCATTCGTCATGTCGGCCAGCTTCACCAATCAGACGCTGGCGCAGATCGAGCTGTGGACCCGCGGTGAGAATTATCAGAACCAGGTCTATGTCCTGCCCAAGCACCTCGACGAAAAGGTCGCGGCGCTTCACCTCGAAAAGCTCGGCGTGAAGCTGTCGCAACTGACGCCCAAGCAGGCCGGTTATATCGGCGTGCCGGTCGAGGGCCCGTTCAAGCCCGATCACTACCGCTACTGATCGACGCCCGCGAGCGGGGCACATTGCCATGCCCCGCTCGCGTTCGCGCCTACTCCCCCTCACTGCCCATTGCCCGCCCCACGGGTGCCGCTTAGACGAGGCAGAATGATGCCGCGGCCGCGCCCTTGCTGACCCTCGACACGGTTCCCGCGGTGATGTTGGGCGCGGTGTTGCTCGTGCTTGTCCTGGGCAGCGCGGCCATGTTGTTTCGCGGTCTGCGCGCCCATGGCGAGGCGCGGGCTATCCGGGCGGAGGCCGCGCGAACCGATGCCTTGCTTCGGGCCGCCCCCGCGCTCGCGATGACCGTGCGCGCCGATGGTCGGCTCGACATTCCCGACCGCCTCGTCGACTGGCTGGGGCTGCACGGCGTCCCCCGCTTCCTGCCCGAACTGGCCGGCAACAATGCTGGCCTCTCCCCCGACGATGTCGCCGCGCTGACGACGGCTGTGAGCGCGGCCCAGCGCGCGGCGCGGCCGTTCTCGCGGGCGCTGCGACCCGTCGGATCGGATCGAACCCTGGGCGTGAGCGGGAACCGTGCGCCCGACGCGCTGGGCGCCACGGGGGCGGTGGTCCTGTGGTTCTTCGACGCCACCGAAGCGCAAGGGGAGATCGGTCGGCTGGTCGGGGAGACAGCGCGGCTGAACGACGCCTTCGATGCGCTCACCGGGCTGATCGAGG
>DASVUT010000249.1:0-7590 GCA_036386955.1 Sphingomonas sp.
GCAAACCGCCAACCGGTTGCGCAAGCGCGCCGGGTCCGAAAGCTTCGCGCGGGCATGGGATGCGGCGAAGGACATGGGCCGGCAGCAGATGTATGATCAGGCGGTCGAGCAGTCGCTTCACGGACGCCTCGTGCCGGTGACCTATGCCGGTCGCGTCATCCGCTACCGCCGGGTCTATGACAGCCGGCTGATGATCGCCGCCTGCTACGGCGTCGCGCTCGAACGGGCCTTGCGGTGATCACCCGCCGGACGACGGGCCGAAGGTTCCGCGATCGGTCGATATCGCGGGACTTTCCGACCCTGGATGAAGGGCGCATCCCGCCCCCCGCGACGAAAGATCATGTCAAGCAGGCGACAAACTATGTTAGCCCGCCTATATGCCGGTCCGCACCATGCGAGCCCTCCGCTTATGCTGACGACCCATCCTTTCGACGACGATAAGCTGCGCGAGGAGTGCGGCGTCTTCGGCGTTTCCGGAACCGACAGCGCGGCCGCCCTGGTCGCGCTCGGCCTCCACGCGCTCCAGCATCGCGGGCAGGAGGCGGCGGGGATCACCTCCTTCGACGGGCGCAACTTCCACACCCACCGCGCGATGGGTCACGTCGCGGGCAATTTCGACCGCGACGACGTGATCCGCGCGCTGCCGGGGAACGTCGCGACCGGGCATGTCCGCTATTCCACCACGGGCGAGACCGCGCTGCGCAACGTGCAGCCGCTCTATGCCGAGCTGCAGACCGGCGGCTTCGCGGTCGCGCACAACGGCAACATTTCCAACGCGGCGCGGCTGCGCAAGGAACTGGTGCGGCGCGGATCGATCTTTCAATCGACCAGCGATACCGAAACGATCATCCACCTGGTCGCGACCTCGAATTACCGCACGCTGCTCGACCGGTTCATCGACGCGCTCAAGCAGGTCGAGGGTGCGTACTCGCTGGTGGTGATGACACCTGAAGGCATGATCGCCTGCCGCGATCCGCTCGGCATCCGCCCGCTGGTCATGGGCCGGCTCGACGATGCGATCATATTCGCGTCGGAAACGGTGGCGCTCGATGTCGTCGGTGCGACGTTCGAACGCGCGGTGGAGCCGGGTGAACTGGTGATCGTTCAGGACGGCAACGTCCGATCGATCCGCCCCTTCGCGCCGGTCAGCCCGCGGCCGTGCATCTTCGAATGGGTCTATTTCTCCCGCCCCGACTCGATCGCCGGTGATCAGTCGGTCTATACCGTCCGCAAGGAAATCGGGGCGCAGCTCGCGCGCGAAGCCCCGGTCGAGGCCGACCTCGTCATCCCCGTGCCCGACTCGGGCACCCCAGCGGCGATCGGCTATGCCCAGGCGTCCGGCATCCCCTTCGAACTCGGCATCATCCGGTCGCATTATGTCGGGCGCACCTTCATCTCGCCCGGCGACAAGGTCCGGCATCTGGGCGTCAAGCTGAAGCACAATGCCAACCGCGCGCTGATCACAGGCAAGCGCGTGATCCTGGTCGATGACTCCATCGTGCGCGGCACCACGTCCTTGAAGATCGTGCAGATGATGCGCGATGCGGGCGCGGCGGAGATCCACATGCGGATCGCGTCACCCCCGACGCGGCATTCCTGCTTTTACGGTGTCGACACGCCCGAACGCGCCAAGCTGCTCGCGGCGACGCACGATCTGGGATCGATGACCGACTTCATCCACGCCGACAGCCTGGCGTTCGTCTCGATCGACGGGCTGTACAAGGCACTGGGCGAGGCGCGCCGCGCCGACATACGTCCCGGCTATTGCGATGCCTGCTTCACCGGCGATTATCCGACGACGTTGACCGATCAGGACGAGAATGAACAGGTTGACCAGTTCGCGATGCTCGCCGAACGCGTGATGTGATGACCAAACCTCTCCAGGATCAACTCGCGCTCGTGACCGGCGCCAGCCGCGGCATCGGTGCCGCCACCGCCATCGCGCTCGCCGCACAGGGCGCACATGTCGTGCTGACCGCGCGCACCGCCAAGGGGCTGGAGGATGTCGAAGAGGCGATCTTCGCCGCCGGCGGTTCGGCCACCATCGCTCCGCTCGACCTGACCCAGACCGATGCCATCGCCCGGCTGGCGGCGGCGGTCGGCGAACGCTGGACGGCACTCGACATGATGGTGCTGAACGCCGCGACCTTGGGCAGCCTGACCGCCGTTCCTGCGATCGACCCCAAGGAACTGGCGCGCGTCCTGACGCTCAACGTCAGCGCGCAGGCCGCGCTGATCGCGGCGTTCGATCCGATGCTCCGCCAGGCCAAGGCGGCGCGCGTGATCGCCGTCACCTCATCGGTGGCGCGAAGCCCGCGTGCCTATTGGGGCGCTTACGGCGCGTCCAAGGCGGCGTTCGAGACGCTGATCGGCGCTTATGGCGACGAGATGGAGGGCATGGGCCGCGTTCGCGTGGCGATCGTCGACCCTGGTGCCACCCGCACCGCGATGCGCGCGCGCGCCTATCCGGGCGAGGATCCCGAGTCGGTGAAGCCGCCAGAGGTCGTCGCGGACGCGATCACTCGGCTGGCGATCGACGGCTTCGCGCCCGGTCACATCGAACGGATCAACGTCACCTGAGCCACGTCGATCCCGCCGCCCCGAAACCCGCCCTCACAATACATCAGGTAATAACGCCATAGCGCCACGAACCGCGGATCGAACCGCGCTGGCAGCCGCCCTTCCGCCACCGCGGCATCGAACCGCTCCCGCCATAGCCTCAGCGTTTTGGCATAATCGAGCCCGAAGCCCTTGTGGTCGGTCCAGGCAAATCCCCGCGCTTCCGCCAGCGCGCGGAACCGGCTGTCGGACAACAGCATGCCGCCCGGAAACACATGGCGCTGAATGAAATCAACCCCGGTTGCATAGGCGGGGAACACGTCGTCGGCGATGCTGATATACTGGATCGCGGCCCGTCCGCCGGGCTTCAGCACCCGGGCGATCGCATCCAGATACGCGCCCCAATATCGCTGTCCTACAGCCTCGACCATCTCGATACTGGCCACCGCGTCGTACTCGCCGGTCACGTCGCGATAGTCGGTCAGGGAGGTGGTGACATGCGGCAGGGAAAGAGCATCGACGATCGCCTTCTGCTCCGCCGACAGGGTCAGCGCATGCACCCGCCGGCCCTCGCCGGCCGCCAGTGCCGCGAACGACCCCCAACCGCACCCGATCTCCAATATGGTGTCGCCGGCTTGCGTTCCGGTCCGTTCCAGCACGCTGCGAAGCTTGCGGTCCTGCCCCGCCTCGAGCGTCTCCGCGCCCGCGAACATGGCGCTGGAATAGGTCAGCCCTGGATCAAGCCATTCGCGGTAGAAATCATTGCCCAGGTCATAATGCGCGGCGATGTTGCGGCGTGCACCCTCCCGGTGATTGCGCCGCAGCCAGTGCCACGCCCGCGCCGCCGCCTTGACCACCGGCCCCGCCCGCGCCGATCGCCCGAGCGGAACCCGGTTGCGCATGAACAGATCGAACAGCGGCACCGGATCGGGGCTGGACCAGTCCCCCGCCGCCCACGCCTCGTACCAGCCGATCGACCCTGCTGTCGCCAGCCTCCGCAGCGCGCGCCAGCGGTGCAGGCGCACGACCGGCACTGGCCCGTCGGCTCGGCCACCCAGCAACCGGCGCGTCCCATCGGGCAGCGTCGCGTCGATCGCGCCTGCTTCCAAACCCCGGTCGATCCTGTCGAGCAGCCGATGATACGGCCACGTCACGCCCCCTGCCATCGGGCGCGCTCATGCCGAAGCGGGGGCGGCTGGGGAAGCGTTAAGTGGCGCGGGCTGCCGCAAGCGCCCTGTCGCGAGCTTCGCGGTGCCCGATGATCTTGGCCGGATAGTCGGCCGGCCGCACGCCGTGCTCGTCGGGATCGTGGATCGCCGCATCGGATACCTCGGCCAGTTCGGGCACCCAGCGGCGTATATAGCCGCCCGCGTCGAACTTCTCGGACTGCGACAGGGGCGCCATGATCCTGCTGAACATGTTGGCGTCGACGCCCGTGCCCGCGATCCATTGCCAATTGACCGCGTTGTTGCCGTAATCGGCATCGACTAACGTATCCCAGAACCAGCGCGCACCGACCCGCCAGTCGATCAGCAGGTGTTTCACCAAAAAGCTCGCCGTAATCATGCGGACGCGGTTGTGCATCCACCCGGTCACCCAAAGCTGACGCATGCCGGCATCGACGATGGGGTACCCGGTGTGACCGAAGCGCCAGGCCTTCAGATCCGCGTCCGCGTCCGGCCCGGTGCGCCAGGCCAGCCGGTCATAGCGTTCGCGCCCATGACGCTCGGCATAGTCCGGCATCGCGAGCACGACACCCGCCGTGAAGTCGCGCCAGGCGAGCTCCTTGTGAAGCTTCTCGGCCGCCTCTCCCGCCGCGGCGGCATGCCAGACCGCACGCGGCGAGACCTCGCCGAAATGGAGGTACGGCGACAGCCGCGTCGTGCCCTCCTCGCCCGGCAAATTGCGCCGCGCCTCGTAATCGCCGACCTTGGCCTCGACCTCCGCAAGCTTCGCGGCACCGCCTGCTTCACCCGGCACCCACTCGCGGAAACCGCCGGACCAATCGGGCTTGGTGGGCAGCAGATCCCAGTCGGCCAGCACATCGCTCGCCGGCCACGTCTCCGGCGCGAGAATCACCGCCGGCGCCGAATTGGGCGAAGGCGGTGGGAGCTGCGGCTGAATGGCCTTCCAGAAAGCGCCGTACATGCGGAACGGCTGACCGCCGCCCGTGCGGACCTGCTCGACGGGAACCAGGTGGTTGCCGTCATGAAGCACCAGCGCGGGCCCGATCGCGCGCTCCGCTTCGCGCCACCAGGGTTCGTAATGACGCAACGCGTGAATGGCGGTCGCGCCCGTCTGCGTCATCAGCTCGAGCAACACCTGCACCGCCGGCCCACGCCGCAGGATCAGCCTACTCCCGAGCGCTTTGAGCGACTCGTCCAGCGCTTGGAGGCTGTGGTGAAGCCACCAACGCTGCGCGCCGCCGATCGCCCAGCTCTTCGGCGTCTCATCGTCAAGGATGTAAACGGGGATCACCTCGCCCGCCGCGACGGCCGCGGCGAGCGCGGGCTGATCGGCAAGGCGAAGGTCCTGACGGAACCAGAGGATCGTGGGCATGGGAGGTCGTACGTCGGGAGCGGACCCAAGTTCCAGTGCCCCCGATGGGTCCGCTAACCCAGGTGTCGCGCGCGCGCGATGGTCTCACCCAAGGTCATGATCGCCCGAACATGGCGACGGGCGATCGCAAGCGTATCATCGCCATAGCCGCCGCCCACCGTGCTCGCGATCGGAAGGCCGCGTGTCGCCATGAGGCCGCCGATCAGCCGATCGCGCGCCACAAGGCCCTCTTCACTCAGCGCCAGTCGGCCCAGCCGGTCACCCGCGTACGGATCGACCCCGGCCTGGTACAGCACGACGTCGGGCGCGAAGCCGTCGAGCAGGGGCACAAGGCTCGTCTCCAGCGCGGCCAGATACGCGTCATCGCCGACATTATCGGGCAGTGCGACGTCGAGCGTCGATCGTGCCTTGCGCACGGGGAAGTTCTTGGCGGCGTGGATCGAATAGGTCGCGCAGCCGGCGTAACCCTCCAGCAGGGCGGCGGTCCCGTCACCCTGATGCACGTCGCAATCGACCACCAGCACGCGGTGCCCCTCCCCCACCAGCCGCGCCGCCGCCACCGCGAGGTCGTTGAACACGCAATAGCCTGCGCCGGTATCCGCCAGCGCATGGTGACTGCCCCCCGCGGTATTCGCGGCAAAGCCATGCTCGATCGCCAACCGTGCAGCGAGCAACGTACCTCCCGGTACTACGCGGGCACGGCGCGCGACCTGATCGGTGACCGCGAAGCCGATCCGGCGCTCTTTTTCGGGTGGCACCGCGGCGGCCAGCACCTCTGCGACATAGCCGGTCGTGTGCACCGCCTCCAGATCGCCGACCGCGACAGGCTCTGGCACGTGCCAGCGCACCGCGTCTCCCCCGTGTCTCAGGGTATCGCGGATGGCTCCGTTCTTGCCCCAGCGGTAGGTGGATCGGGCCGGACCTTGCGTGACGTAATCGGGATGATGGACGACATGGATCACGCGCCATAGATAGGCGCACGTCCCCCGCGCTGCCATGCGGATGCCATTGGAGATATGGATGAGCCCGGATGACGCTCAGGTCTCGCAGCTTCCCTATCGTCCCTGCGCGGGCGTCATGCTGATAAACCAGGAGCGCAAAGTGTTCGTCGGTCAGCGGATCGACTCGACACTGGACGCTTGGCAGATGCCGCAGGGCGGGATCGACGAGGGCGAAGACGCACTCGACGCCGCCATCCGCGAATTGGGCGAGGAGACGGGTGTCGCATCGGACCGGGTCGAATTGGTGGCGGCCGCACCGGGCGAGTTCTTCTATGACCTGCCGCGGGAACTGGTGGGCAAGGTTTGGCGCGGCCGGTGGCGCGGTCAGCGGCAACGCTGGTTCCTGTTCCGCTTACTGGGCGACGACAGCGACATCGATATCCGGACCGAGCATCCCGAATTCAAGGCGTGGCGCTGGGCGGCCGCCACGGAGCTACCCGAGTTGATCGTGCCGTTCAAACGCGCCTTGTACTTGGACGTGATCGCGGCATTCGGAGCGCATTTGCCGACGAGGTGAGCTTCACCCGCGTCGCAACCGCCGTTACGGAATGCAGCGTGTATATCGCGTTGCCGCCTGTTACCATTCCCGTCGCGGACAATGGCGTTCCGATCCCGGCTGCGATCAAGGCTATGCTCGATGCCGCGCTGGCGTCGGGGAACGAGGCCGATGTCTCGACCATCGTGCGCTATGCCCGGCTCGCCGATCCGGCGAGCGCCGACGCCGTGCTGAAGATCGCCCAGACCTGGCGCACCGAGCGCGCGGCCGTACGCGACACCAAACTGCGCGAAGCCGACATCTTCGAGCTGTGGACCGGCCGGGCGGAAATCGGCGGGTTCCGCACCACGGGCACGTCAAACACCATCGGCGGCTCGGGCGTCGTCGATCTCCAGCGCGAGGGCCTGCGCTGGCGGCACAAGTTCGGGGCGCAGGCCGACTATCAGGAAAGCCTGGGCATCACGAGCCGCGAGCGTTACCTCATCTCCTACGAACCCAACGTCAAGCTCGACGACCGCGCCTATCTCTACGGCGCGGCACAATATGAAAGTGACCGGTTCCTGGGCTATACCGACCGCGTCTCGGCATCCGCCGGCGCGGGCTATAGCCTGCTTAAGAAACGCGGGCTGTCACTCGATATCGAACTCGGCCCGGCCTATCGCTATACCGCTGCTACGGATGATGACATCCAATCGAGCGCGGCCGCGCGCGGTTCGCTCGATTTTCGCTGGCAATTGCTGCCGGGGCTATCACTGCGCCAGGACGCGGCCGCTTATGTTCAACGGTCTAATTCGACGCTCAGCGGCACGACGGCGCTGAACGCGCGGCTGATCGGACCGTTGTCGGCGCAACTGACCTACAATGTCCAGTATGAAAGCACGCCGCCGGAGGGCCGCGTGTCGACTGGCACGACAACGCGCGCGGGCGTCGTCTACAGCTTCTGATCATGCTAGCAGGCGCCATGGGGGACATGAC
>DASVUT010000250.1:0-2535 GCA_036386955.1 Sphingomonas sp.
CGAGAATCTCGAAGTTCTGTCGCGCTATGGCTCGGGCGAGGAGGGCGCGAGCCTCGATCGGCTGGGCGGCGAGGCGTGGCAGCGGCGCAAGTCGAAGATGAAGGAGCGCATCCGCGAGATCGCGGGTGAGCTGATCGCGACGGCGGCGGCGCGGGCGCTGCGCCCCGGCGAGATCGCGGAACCCGATGCGAGCGGCTATCCGAGCTTCGTCGACCGCTTCCCGTATGAGGAAACCGAGGACCAGGACCGCGCAATCGACGAAGTGCTGGGTGATCTGGGCGCGGGCAAGCCGATGGACCGGCTGGTCGTCGGCGATGTCGGGTTCGGCAAGACCGAAGTGGCGCTGCGCGCGGCGTTCGTCGCGGCGATGGCCGGGATGCAGGTCGCGGTCGTATGCCCGACCACGTTGCTCGCACGCCAGCACTTCAACAATTTCAAGACGCGGTTCGAAGGCTTTCCGATCGAGATCGGGCGGCTGTCACGGCTGGTCACCGCGGGCGAGGCGAAGACCACCAAGGAGGCGCTGGGCGACGGCACGATTGACGTGATCGTCGGCACGCACGCGATCCTGGCGAAATCGATCGACTTCAAGCGGCTGGGGCTGGTGATCGTCGACGAGGAACAGCGGTTCGGCGTCACGCACAAGGAACGGCTGAAGGCGCTGAAGGCCGATGTCCATATGCTGACGCTGACCGCGACGCCGATCCCGCGCACGCTGCAGATGGCGATGTCCGGCTTGCGCGAACTGTCGGTGATCCAGACCCCCCCGGTCGATCGGCTGGCGGTGCGGACCTATGTCATCCCGTTCGATCCCGTCGTGCTGCGCGAGGCGCTGCTGCGTGAGCATTATCGCGGCGGGCAGAGCTTCATCGTGACGCCGCGCGTCGCCGACCTGCCCGACCTGGAGGAGTATCTGCGCAAGGAGGTGCCCGAAATCCGCTACGTCGTCGCGCACGGGCAAATGGCACCGACGCTGGTCGAGGAGCGGATGAGCGCGTTCTACGACAAGAAGTTCGAGGTGCTGGTTTCGACGACGATCGTCGAATCGGGGCTCGATATCCCCTCGGCGAACACGATGATCGTCCACCGGGCCGACCGGTTCGGGCTGGCCCAGCTGTACCAGCTGCGCGGGCGGGTCGGGCGGTCCAAGACGCGGGCATACTGCTATCTGGTTACCCCGCCCGAACGACAATTGACGGAAGCCGCGGAGAAGCGGTTGAAGGTGCTGTCCGATCTCGATTCGCTGGGCGCCGGGTTCCAGCTCGCGAGCCACGACCTAGACATCCGCGGCGCCGGAAATCTGCTGGGCGATGAACAGTCGGGGCATATCAAGGAGGTCGGATACGAACTCTACCAGTCGAGGTTGGAAGAAGCGATCATGGACGCCAAGGCGGGCGGCTTCGCCAGCCGCCCGCGCGACTTCTCGCCGCAGATCACGGTCGATGCGCCGATCCTGATCCCCGACGATTACGTCCCCGATCTCGACTTGCGCATGGGGCTGTATCGCCGCCTGAACGATTGCGAGAAGGCCCAGGAGGTGGAATCTTTCGCGGCCGAGATGATCGATCGGTTCGGGCCGCTGCCCGACGCGACCGAAAACCTGATCAGCGTCATCCAGATCAAGCTGATGGCCAAGTTGGCTTGCGTGTCCAAGATCGATGTCGGTCCCAAGGGCGTAGTGGTGGCGTTTCACGACAACAAGCCGCCTAGCGTCGACGGGCTGATCGGCTATGTCGACCGGCTGAAGGGGCAGGCCCGATTGCGGCCCGATGCGCGGCTGGTTCTGGAGCGCGCCTGGCCAGACGCCAAGTCGCGGCTACACGGCGCGCTGCAGCTCGCCAAGGGATTGGCCAAGGCGATGTCCTGAGCCGGGGTTGCCCCGGGCGGTCTCAAGGCCTAGCTCGGACGCATGGCTGGTTCCCCTGCCCTCATCGATGCGCATGGGCGGATGGTCCGGTACCTGCGCATTTCGGTCACCGATCGGTGCGACCTGCGCTGCCGGTACTGCATGGCCGAGCAGATGACGTTTCTCCCTCGCGCCGCGCTGCTGCAGCTCGAAGAGATCGCGGTCATCGCCGAACGCTTCATCGCGCGCGGGGTGACCAAGATCCGGCTGTCGGGAGGCGAGCCGCTGGTGCGCCGCGACGTGGGCGAGCTGGTCCGGCGGCTGGGCGCGCATGTCGGGCATGGGCTCGACGAGCTGACCATGACCACCAACGGCACGCGGTTGCGCGACCACGCCGTGGCGCTGGCGCGGGCCGGTATCCGGCGCATCAACGTCAGCCTCGACACGCGCGATCCCGCGATGTTCCGCTTTGTCACCCGGCACGGCGATGTCGCGGCCGTCCTGGACGGGATCGCGGCGGCCAAGGCGGCGGGGCTACGGGTCAAGATCAACATGGTCGCGCTCGCCGGGATCAACGAGGACGAGATCGGCGACATGCTGGCTTGGGTCTGCGACCAGGGGCATGACCTGTCGCTAATCGAGACCATGCCGCTTGGTGCGATCGACGAGGACCGCGTCGACCGCTTCGT
>DASVUT010000251.1:0-4967 GCA_036386955.1 Sphingomonas sp.
GCCTCGCACAGGTCCCTCGCCAGGGTGGGATCCCCCAGCCCGGACAGCTCATTGAGGATTCCTTGATCGACCAGTGCCCGGTCGATCTGGTGTAGGAACTGCGTCCAGATGTGGCGGCTGGCCGCGTCGGTGTGCACGAACGGCTGCAGGACGACCTGCGGCAGGCAGCGGTTCTTGAGTTCGCGGTTGCGGGTGAAGAGGGCCTGCGCGTCGG
The DNA here is from genome assembly GCA_036386955.1 of Sphingomonas sp. Taxonomy (GTDB): domain Bacteria; phylum Pseudomonadota; class Alphaproteobacteria; order Sphingomonadales; family Sphingomonadaceae; genus Sphingomonas. The sequence goes on from DASVUT010000251.1 coordinate 215, forward strand.
TGGTGCCCATCATCACGATCGGAACCCAGCCCAGCGTCAGGATGTTCTTGATCGTGTTCGCGGCGTCTTCGGCGAGATGCTTCTGCCTGAAGTGGTTCAGCTCGTCGATGATAAGAAGCTCAACGCCGAACTCCCTGATTGCGGTTTTGACTCGCTCAAGAAGCAGCTCGGCTTCGCCCCGGGTCGAGTAGCCATCGCCGAAGGCGTTGAGGATCGAGGTGGCCAAGCTCTTCGGCGTCCCCGTCGTCGACAGCGTGACATGCAAAACCGGCTTCATGCCCGGCTCCCTGTCGGCTTGACCCTCGACGTGCCGCCTCAGCAGCTTGGCGCAGGTGCTCTTCCCCGATCCGGACTGGTTCAGGTAACGGAACGCGCGGCGCTGCTGACCTGCGGGCTGCAAAAGCCCCATGATGCGCAGCGTATCCATCTGACGGATGCACTCGACCTGTGCCGGTGTCGGCAGGACGATGTCCTCGAACGCCGCCATGCCGCGCCCGGCGATCTCGGCCAGGGACGACGGGTCGGCTGTGGGCACGGCGGGTAGCATCGCGGGGGCGGTGGGCACGGATGACACCATCGCGCGGACAGGGTTCGGCTTCGCGGCGGACGTCGTCTCCGCCACGGGCCCGCATCCTTCTGTGGATAGGATGGGGGGCGCCACCCTCGTGTTCGACCCGCGCCTTCCCGTGGCGCGCGAGGGCGGCGTAGTCGAGCGCGTGCGCCGGCGGGGCAGTGGCGCGGCTGCCGCATCCTGCGTCGCGTCGTCGGGTGCCAGGTCGGTCTTCCTCGAGCGGTCAGTCATCGTCGTCGTTCCTTTCGTGTTGTCAGTCACTTGTAGCCCTTGAACTGGTAGCCGCCGTCCGGCCCGCCTGGGTCCAGCCTGCGGGAGAGGTATGCGGCGTCCTCCCAATCCTGCCTCTCTTGCTGGGCCGGCGTGGTCTCGGGTTTCTCGTGTTTCGGCAGCGGCGTTCCGCGCCGGTCGCGGCGGCCCGTGTCCTTGGTGCCGTTGCGGCTCGACGAGCGCGGGGCGATGCGGTTGGCGTCTCCGCGGGTGCCAATGCGCAGGTCGTGGGCGATCTTGCCCTCCATGCCGGACGGCGATCCTGCGACGCGCAACACCTCCAGGGCATCGCCGAGAAAAGCGCGGCCCTCGGCGGAGTCGGCGAGCCTGGCGGCGGCGTGGCGATCGGCGATGCCGGCGGAGGGGATGACCGCATCGACCGCCTTCGCGAAGTTCTCACGCACGGTGAGCATGTCGTTCTCCTTTGCGAACGCCAGGCCGCGTGCCCTGGCGAACTCCTTGATCTTGAGATGCAGCCAGAGCGGCAGCCCATCGGAGTATCGGCGAAGCGTGCAGGGGATCGGGATGTAGGCGAACAGGTGCTCGTCGAAGAGCCATGCGCGACCGATATCGTTCGGATCCACCTTGATCTTGACGTTCTTGTAGGTCGGCTTCTTCGTGTCCGACGACGCACCCCGGGCGAGCGCCAGATGGTGCAGGATGTCGACGTTGGAATGAGGGAACCGCTCGTCCGTGTCGTCGCCGCCGTAGGTCAGGCCCTCGATCACCGCGCCCGCACCGCGGAAGCTCGGATAGTAGACGTTTCCGATGGCGCGCTCGAACTGATCGATGTCGTGGACCCAGTCGAGCCCGTGGGCGGCGCGCTGCTCCGTCCAAACGTCGAGCGACGGTCGCTCGCCCAGGCCGGTGTGGTCGTGGGTGTGATACCACGCCACGACCTTGGCGAAGATCACCCGGAAATCCTCGATCGTGACGATCGCCTGCGTGGAGGGATCGTAGTCGAACTCCCTCATCAGCGGGATGTCCCAGGTGCCACCCGACAGCATCTCCCGCAGCTTGTCCTCGAGCGTGCCGATGCAGCGCTCGACGTGCGCCTTGTGCGTGGGCTCCTTGCTGCCTGCGGCGCGGACGGCCTGGCCGATGTCGCCGCCGGCGTCCTGGGCTGAGCGCGCGGTTTGGTGCTTTGCGTTGTCGAGGACTGCATGTCCGACGATCTTGCCGCCCACTTCCGCCAGTTCAGGGAAGGTCTCGAAGCCCTCGGGAACCCGCTTCGGCGTCGCGATGCTGAGCAGCGTCCGCATGTATGTGGCGTGGCCCGGCGGGTCGAAGGAGATGTCCCATCCGACGATCGCCCGGGTGAAGACGTCGAGCGCGATGGTCACCGTTGGCACACCCACCGGGAAGCGGCGAACGGGATCGATGATAAAGACCATCGGGAACGGCGTGTCGTCGATCTGGACATATTCCAGGAAGCGCGTCGGTTCCTGGGCGACGCCACCGCCGCCGTATCGCTGTCTCGCCGCCGCCTGGTTGTAGGCGATGCCAAGTCCCTTGGCGCTCCTCGCCTTCTCGACCTCCTTGGTGAAGATGCGTCGCACGCACATCTTCACCTCGTGCTCCGGCTTATCGAGCGCCTCCTTATACTCATACATCGCGAGCTTCTTGCCGGCGGCATAGCGCTCGACGTCGTCCTTCGCCTTGCGGAAGTAGGTATTGACGAACTGCAGAGGCTTCGAATGGAAGCTCAGCGCGTAGTGCTTGATGATCGCCAGGACGACGGGATCGATCTTGCGGCGACGCGGACCGATCCCGCTCTCCGACGCGAAGTCGGCGGGACGGTGGTCGTTCGGGAGGCCGCGGGTGCGGATCCATGTGCGGAACGTCGTGTCGCTCGGCAGGCGGCCATATTCCGCCTTCAGCGCATCGACGTCGAAGTGGTCCTCGAAGAACCGCGCGACGCCTTTCTTGGTGAGGGCGCAGTCCTGACCTCCTTCCCAGATCTTGATCGCGCTTTCGCGCAGTGTGAACCAGCGGTCGCGCAGCTCACCCGACCCGTCCTTCTTCTTTGCGTTGACGAGCTCCTCGCGCGTCAGCTCCTTGCGGCGGCCGCGGTTCCGCACGGCGCTCTGGAGCGGGTTCGAGCGCAGGACGAGGCGGCGCGTCGCCATGGCCTCGATGAACTGGGCGGTCGTCGGCCACATCGGTAGCCCGCTGACGGGATCGGGCACCTCGAACATCCAGCCCCCGCCGTCGCCGATCATGTGCCGGCCGTTCAGCGCGGGGCCGCGGTAGACGCACTCGCGTCCATCGGCGACGAACAGCGCACCCAACAGCTTGACCAGCGTTTCCATGGCGAACCTCAGAACCGGATGAGCGAGGTGAAGGCGGGCTCGGGCAGCAGCCGCACGCGTGATCCTCCGAACAGATGACGGTCGAGATCGACCTCGACGCGGCCACGGCAGATCAACGCGTGCGCCAAGGCCGTGCCCTGGTTGCGATCGGGATCGAGCGCCTCGCGCAGTTCCCGGAAGGTCGTGACCGGCGTGCGCAGGACCATGTCCTCGAAGACGTCCAGCCGGTCGTCGGGCACGGTCGCGGTCTGGTGGGCGTAGATGTGGCCAAAGTTGATCTGGCGTTCGCCCCCGCCCCGGACCCCGCGTTCATACATGACGCGCGGACGCCAGCCGATGGCGGCGGCGATGCGAAAGGCGGCCTCCAGCTTGGCGCGCTCCTCGGGATCGGCGAGGTAGGAGACGTCGGGCTTGCACTCGATCGCCTCGACATGGTCGCCGTCGGGTCCACGGACATGTCGCAGATGGTCGATTATCCACTCGCGTGTCTCCCCTCCGCACTGGAAACGCAGGCGTGCCGCCTGGGTGCGGTAGTCGAGGACGCAGGAGCGCAGTTCGCTGTCCATGATGAGGGCATGCTCGGTGCCGCCCTCATATGGGTTCGAGAGCTTCGTCTTCGCCGAATGCTCCTCCCCTGTGTAGTGGCGGTGCGCGTCGCCCATGATGGTGCGCAGCGGGCCGCCGTCCTCGGCGACGTAGATCCGCGCCGCGACCTTCGCCGCGGCGGCGGCGTCGGAGCCGTGCTCGACCATCCTCAGGCGACGTCCGACCTCGTCGTTCGGGACGAGGAGGCTGTCTGCGGTCGCGAGGTTGACGGTCACGCCTCGATGATCCGGCAGCTCAGGATCGTGCGAAGGTAGGGATCGATGTCGATGGCGATGGTCGGGCGATGCGGTGCACCCTCCTCGGGGACGACGAACCCCTCAATCCGAGCACCCGAGCGGGAGGCGCGGCGGAGCCGCCTGCCGGTCAGGATCTGCTGGGACTGGGAGAGATTCGGCGAGTGATTGCGGGCTCCGCCCCGGAAGGCGATCGCCCTGCGAGCGTTGCGGGTCTCAGTCGAGGCGGACTTGCGGAAGGTCTTCATGGGTGGGTTCCTCGGTCTAGGCTGGGCTGGGTGTTGCATGTCGTGTTCGGCACGGACGGGGCGACGGCATGCCTGTTGTCTCGCAGTAAGTGCTCAGGTCATCATGGCGGGGCTGCCGCGCTGACCGGAATGCTCACGCCGCGGTCCCCCCTGCGGTATTCAGGGCCGTCGTTGCCTGCGTCGCTTTCCGGCGGCGGAATGCGACACGCATCTTGGTGAGCGTCCGGCCGGTGGGCCGGTCTCCCAAAGTCGTGCCGTGCACCGGCGTCCAAACGGCGTCGATGAACCGGGTGTTGGCAAAGTCGTTGTTCGGCACGAGCAGCGCCTTCGCCATCGTGCAGACCAACTCGTTCGGACTGATCCCGGCGGCGCCGCGAGACGCGCGGATGCGGTCGATCAGGATTCGCCTTATCGCCCCGAAGAAGAGCGGGGGCTCCCAACCGCGCGTCCGGCGTCGAAAGGGCAGGTCTCCGTGGTCGAGGCGAATTGAACCCTCGACGATGCGCTCCGCGA
>DASVUT010000252.1:0-1877 GCA_036386955.1 Sphingomonas sp.
ACGCGCCGCGTGCTCGGTCGGAATACCAGAACTGGACGCCATATTGGAACAGCAGTGAGGCCGCGATGGTCACGAGCAGCATCGGGACCGCTGCGACGACAGAGAACAACGCCACGAGGCGGACGTGAAGCTCGCCCTCGCCCCCTACCGGCGAGCGTGCTGCACGCCGCCGGGCGACGCGCCGACCCAGCAGCACGATCAGCGCGATGCCCGGAACCAGGTTTGCGACCAGGAGCAGTGCCACGAGCGCCGGCTCGAGCAACTGCTGCGCCGTCGCGTCGCGGGTGAGCACGAAGTAGCTGGCGACTCCAATCGAAATCGCGGAGGCGAGCACGATCAGTTCCAACGCGGGCGTCACCGAAAAGCGCCTTGCGGGCGTCAGGTCGACGGGATCGGTCATCGCAGGGGCGAGCATTCGCGGTGACCCCTACAGGACGCGGTGTTGCATGGAAACCACATAATGGGGATGGCTATCGCACGTCCGGCTCGCCTCCCCGCACGTCGATGCCCAGATCGTCCAGGCGTCGCCTTAAGGTATTGCGATTGATGCCTAGCGCGCGGGCGGCGCGGAGCTGGTTGCCGCCGTGGCGCGACAACAGCAGCGCGATCAGCGGTTTTTCTACCGCGCCGATCACCCGGTCATATAGTGTGCCGTCCTCCAGGGCACCCGGGCTCTCGCGCGCGATCCGATCCACCAGACCGCGCACCGCGTCATCTATGTCCGGCTCGGGCAGATCGAGGACCACCCGCTGCCCGATCATCGCCGTAACCGACTCAGCGTCGATCACCTCGTCGCGGGCGAACACCGCCAGACGGCGCATGAGGTTCTCGAGCTCGCGGACGTTGCCCGGCCAGTCGTGTCGGCTCAGCACGGCGACGGCGTCCGCACTCACATGCCGGCGCGGCAAACCCTGCCCCACGGCGACCTCCAAGAAATGCCGCGCCAGCAGCGCCACGTCCTCGCGACGCTCGCGCAAGGGCGGCAACGACACGGGCACGACCGCCAGCCGGTAGAATAGATCCTCCCGGAACTGGCCCGACGCCACCAGCGTCGCCAAGTCTCGATGTGTCGCGGCGACGATGCGGACGTCAGCGCGGATCGCGCGGACCCCGCCGACGCTGGTGAATTCGCCGGCTTGCAAGACGCGCAAAAGCCGCGTCTGTGCCTCCATCGGCATGTCGCCGATCTCGTCCAGGAACAGCGTTCCGCCATTCGCCTGCTCGAACCGGCCGGCGACCCGCGTAACCGCGCCGGTGAAGGCGCCACGCTCATGGCCGAACAGCTCCGCTTCGATCAGGTCGCGGGGGATCGCGGCCATGTTGATGGCGACGAATGCCGCATCCCGGCGTGGCCCCAAATCGTGGATGGCGCGTGCGACCAGTTCCTTGCCGGTGCCCGATTCTCCCGAGACCAGCACCGTGAGATCGTTCGAGACGACCCGCGCGATGACGCGGTACACGTCCTGCATCGCGGGCGAGCGCCCGATCATGGGAAGCGCGGATGGGTCCACCTCGGCGGGGGCTTCACCCAGCCCCGTGCCCCGTGCCGCCGCGCCCGCGACCGCGCGCGACAGCACGTCGAGGTCGAACGGCTTGGGCAAATACTCATAAGCGCCCGCCTCGGCCGCGCGGACCGCCGTCGTCAGCGTATTCTGCGCCGACAGCACGATCACCGGCAGGTCGGGAAAGCGCGCGGTGACGCTCGACAGGTGCGACAGCCCATCGCCATCGGGCAGCAGGACGTCAGTCACGAGCACGTCGGGCAGGTCGGCGGCCAATCCCCGGTCGAGCGCCGCAAGCGTGTCGGCCGTGACGACGACATGCCCCTCACGGCGCAGCGCCTGCGCGATCACGGTGCGGATGGCCGCGACGTCATC
>DASVUT010000253.1:0-2911 GCA_036386955.1 Sphingomonas sp.
GCGCTGGGAAATCCTGACCTATCCGGGCGTGTGGGCGTTGGTGTGGCACCGCGTCGCCCACCGGTTTTTTCGCCGGCGGATGTTCTTCCTGGCGCGGCTGGTCAATCACGTCTCGCGGGCGTTGACGGCGATCGATATCCATCCGGGTGCCACGATCGGGCGGCGGTTCTTCATCGATCACGGCTTCGTCGTCATCGGCGAAACCGCGCAGATCGGCGACGACGTGACCATCTATCAGTGCGTAACCCTGGGCGGCACCAGCCCGGACAATGGCGTCGCGGGAAAGCGGCATCCGACCTTGCTCGATGGCGCGATCGTGGGTTCGGGCGCGCAGGTGCTCGGGCCGATCACGGTCGGGCGCGGGGCGCGGATCGGTGCGAATGCGGTGGTGACCAAGGATGTGCCCGACGGCGCCGTGATGGTCGGCATCCCGGCGCGCCCGACGATGGTGCAGGGCGGCCAAGCACCGGCACCTCGCTTCCTGCCCTATGGCACGTCGTGCACGGAGACCTTCGACCCGGCGACGCAGCAGCTGGAGATCATGCGATGCGAGCTGGAAACGATGCGCCGCCGGCTCGACGCGCTGATCGCCGAGCGCGAGGAGCCGGGTGAGGACATGCGGAGCAACCGCGCCTGATGGGTGTCGTCACACCGTTTCCGCACCCGCCGGCGGGGTTGCAGATCGGGTTCGACCGGCTGGAGCTGACGCGCATCCTGGATCTGTATGGCCGCATGGTCGCGGCCGGGCATTGGCGCGATTACGCGATCGAGCTGGGGCGCGACGCCGCGGTCTTTTCCTGCTTCCGCCGCGCGGCGGAGCGGCCCGAGATACGAATCGAAAAACGCCCGGCGCTGCGCAACAAGCAGGGCATCTGGGCGCTGATCGGCGAGAACGGAACGGTGCTGAAGCGTGGGGCCGAACTGGGGCCGGTGCTGGCCCCGGTGGAGCGGCGGTTGATGCGGTTGGTGGAGGACTGACGATCCGTTGAACGGCCCATCGTTCGCCCTGAGCGCAGTCGAAGGTGACGGTACTGACGGGATGCGTCAGGTGCTTCGACTTCGCTCAGTACGAACTGGTGGGGCGCGGGCAAGCTCCCCACCGTCCGAGCTCAAACCGCCATCGCCACGGGCGGCAGCCGCCGCGCGGTGGACCCGAGCAGGGCCACGACGCGGCCGCGGATCGGGTGCCAGAAGGCGGATAGCAGAAGCAGCGCCGATCCGATGACCAGCCCGGTGAGCGCCGCGCTAAGTTCCACCGCGCCCGCCTGCTGGAACAGCGAATACAGCGCGAACAGCACGTAAACAAGGCTCGACACCAGCAGCGCACGTCGATCGACCGCGAGCGCGATGAAGGCGAAGGCGACGTACAGTGCCATCACGATCACGGCCTCGGCGACACCGATCGAGCCGTCAAAGACGCCGAGCAGGTTGAACGTCGCATGCGCGATCATCGGCGCGGCGGCGAGGTGGAGCCAGAACGCCACATCCGAACGCCGCGTACGCCGTTGCAGATCGCTCATGTCCCAGCGCATCGCAAAGGCGAACATCGCGATGCCGGCGGCCAGCACCAGCGGCAGGATCGCCCGGTCGGACCCGGGGATCAGCCCGATGATCAGTGCCATGGCGACGCCGACCACCGCGACCGCGCCGGCCGCGACGGTGATCGGCACCATGAACCGACGCCAGTGCACCCAGGCCGCGCCCGCGGTAACGGCGGCAATCGCGGCGGCAAGGATGCCAGCGACGGCTTTTTGAACTGCTTCATCGGTGCTGATCGACTTGACCCAGTTCGCGACCGCCTCGCCGTTGACCGCGATCGTCGTCGTCAGCGTCGCCGCGACGCCGCCGATGAACGCGATCAGGAGAACGATGGACGGGAGCGCCATGCGACGCTTGCGCGTGAAATACTCGGCCAACCCCCAAGCGGCGGCCGCGACGCCCACCCCTGCGAGCGGCGAATAGACCTGTCCACCGATGCCCGCGACCGCCGCCAGCAACAACACCACCGCGATCGACACGAAGATGTCGTTGAATCCGGTCAGCAGCCGGAAATGCTCCTCGTCCACCGCCGGCGTTTCGCGCAAGCTGGCCACGTGCGCTCTCAACGCCCGCGCGGCATCGGGCGTCAGCGCGCCCGCGGCTACCGCCCCTTCGATATCGCTTTCCGTGTACATTTTGGTCCCTCCTTTCCGGCGAGCATCGCACAACTGTGTTGTCGTTGCAATACACTGGTCTACGTCCGTCACCGGCCGTCGAGCTGGGGTGACGGAGGTGGCAACTACCTTTTCGCCGCCTTCAAGCAGTCGGATGTCGCAAGGTCGCTGGTGGCGGCGCGGTAGGCGAGGGCGTCCAGCCGTTCGCGCGCGGCAGCCAGTCCCGGGGAGAGGGGAGTCGTCATGGGCACGACCCGGCCGGGGCTGTTGCCGATCTTGGGTTGATAGATGTAGATCGTGCCGCCGGTCGTCGTCGCGGCGGCGCGGTACAGGATGCACGCGCGGTCCAGGTCGCGCGGTACGCCCCGGCCATCCTCGAACACGCGACCGAGCGTCAGTTGATCAGCTTTCGACCCGCTTTGCGCGAACCGCGCGGTGTCCTGGAGCGCCTTTTGCGACGGCGTGGCCGGTGCGCGGCGCAGGTCGATACCCATGTAATCGCGCGCCGCACCACAGCCGGTCAGGAGCAGTAGCGCGAGGACGGCGGCCGTCACCCCTGCAGCGTCCGGCCAATCAGCATCGCCTGTTCGGCCCCGCTGCCGGGCACGATCTCGCCCGCTCGGTCGGTGATCGCGTCCCAATGCGCGGCGACCCCCTCGGGCGACAGGTCATCGCCGATCAGCGACATGCCAGGGGTCAGGGTGACGTAGCTTGCCTGCACGACGCCAGCGCCGGCACCGACGATCTGGCCGGTGGGT
>DASVUT010000254.1:0-2347 GCA_036386955.1 Sphingomonas sp.
GGCATCACCATCTCGGTGCCCTCCGGCAGCGTCACCACCCCCGTCACGTCCGTCGTGCGGAAGTAGAACTGCGGACGATAGTTGGCAAAGAATGGCGTGTGACGGCCACCCTCGTCCTTCGACAGCACGTACACTTCCGACGCGAAGTCGGTGTGTGGCTTGATCGAGCCGGGCTTGCAGAGAACCTGGCCACGCTCAACTTCTTCACGGCCGACGCCGCGGATCAGCGCACCGACGTTGACGCCTGCCTGGCCCTGGTCGAGCAGCTTGCGGAACATTTCCACGCCCGTCACCGTGGTCTTGCGCACGGTTGGATGGATGCCGACGATCTCGACTTCCTCGCCAACCTTGACGATGCCGGTCTCGACGCGGCCAGTGACGACCGTGCCACGACCCGAGATCGAGAACACGTCCTCGATCGGCATCATGAACGGCTTGTCCAGCGGACGCTCGGGCTGCGGGATATAGTCGTCGACCGCCTTCATCAGCTCGAGCACGGCTTCCTTACCGAACTTGTCGTTCGATCCGCTGAGCGCGCAGGTCGCCGAACCCTTGATGATCGGAATGTCGTCGCCGGGGAACTCGTACGAGCTGAGCAGCTCGCGAATCTCGAGCTCGACGAGCTCCAGGATTTCCTCGTCGTCGACCAGATCGACCTTGTTCATGAACACGACCATCGCGGGCACGCCGACCTGGCGCGCCAGCAGGATGTGCTCGCGGGTCTGCGGCATCGGACCGTCGGTGGCCGAAACGACCAGGATCGCGCCGTCCATCTGCGCCGCGCCCGTGATCATGTTCTTCACGTAATCGGCGTGGCCGGGGCAATCGACGTGCGCATAGTGGCGCGCGGTCGTCTCATATTCGACGTGCGCGGTCGAGATCGTGATGCCACGCTCGCGCTCTTCGGGTGCCTTGTCGATGTTGGCGAAATCCACGGCGGTGCCGCCGGTGGTCTCTGCCAGCACCTTGGTGATCGCCGCCGTCAGCGACGTCTTGCCATGGTCGACGTGACCGATGGTGCCGATGTTGAGGTGCGGCTTGTTCCGCTCGAATTTCGCCTTGGCCATTTTTTCCTACCTTCGTGGGTTTGGTTCCGGATTCGCTTTCGGGACCGCGCCGGACGCGGCCCTTTAGCGGGAGTGTTACGATAACGCTAGCGCTTCCGCGCAGAACACGTCCTACCTCCGTTCGTGCTGAGCGAAGTCGAAGCACATGGATCATGCCCTTCGACTTCGCTCAGGGCGAACGGATGCAGGTGCGCCTCAGGCCATCTTCGCCTTGATTTCCTCGGCGACGTTGGTCGGCACTTCGTCATAGTGCGAGAACTGCATCGAATAGCTCGCACGTCCTTGCGTGAACGACCGCAGCGCGTTGACGTAGCCGAACATGTTCGCCAGCGGCACCATCGCCTCGACCGTCTGCGCGTTGCCGCGGCTGTCGGTGCCCTGGATCTGGCCTCGACGGCTGTTCATGTCGCCGATGACGTCACCCAGATAATCTTCCGGGGTCACGACCTCGACCTTCATGATCGGCTCGAGCAGCTTGATGCCGGCCTTCTGGGCCGCTTCCCGCATCGCGCCACGCGCACAGATCTCGAACGCCAGCGCCGACGAGTCGACGTCGTGGTACGCGCCGTCATACAGGTGGACCTCGAAATCGATGATCGGGAAGCCGATCAGCGATCCACTCTCCGCGGTCTCGCGCATGCCCTTCTCGACGGAGGGGATATACTCCTTCGGGATGTTGCCGCCCTTGACCTCGTCGAAGAACTGATAGCCGGAGCCCCGCTCGCCAGGGATGACCGTCAGCTTGACGCGACCGAACTGACCCGATCCACCCGACTGCTTCTTGTGGGTGTAATCGATATCCACCTTCTTGCCGAGATATTCGCGGTACGCGACCTGAGGCGCGCCCACATTCGCCTCGACCTTGAACTCGCGCTTCATGCGGTCGACCAGGATCTCCAGGTGAAGCTCGCCCATCCCCTTGATGATGGTCTGGCCGCTCTCGGGGTCCGACGACACGCGGAACGACGGGTCCTCGCGCGCCAGACGGTTGAGTGCGACGCCCATCTTCTCCTGGTCGGCCTTCGTCTTGGGCTCGACCGACAGCTCGATGACGGGCTCGGGGAATTCCATCCGCTCCAGGATGATCGGCGCGCTCATCGCGCACAGCGTATCACCGGTGGTGGTGTCCTTCAGACCCGCCAGCGCGACGATATCGCCGGCATAAGCCACCTGGATGTCCTCACGCTCGTTCGCATGCATCAACAGCATGCGGCCGACCTTTTCCTTCTTGTCCTTGACCGAGTTCGTGACCTGCGACGCGGTTTCGAGCTTGCCCGAAT
>DASVUT010000255.1:0-3337 GCA_036386955.1 Sphingomonas sp.
CACGCGGCGCGGCTGGCGCATCGGCCGCTGCCCGTGGTGGAGGCGAACGGATCGCCGTCGCTTTGGGTGGCGCTGTCGCGTGATCCGGCAGCGCTGGCACAGCTGTCGCGCCGCGATCCCGACTGGACAGCCATGACGGCCGAGCCAGGCTTCCGGCCGTGGACAGACGATTACTCGACCATCCTGCCGTTGCTCAAGAGCTTCTAGCCGGTCGGGGTCAGCGCCTGCAGCCGCGTGATAGCCGCACTCTGCCGCGCGGCCTCCGCCCGCGCCGCGGTCGCGAAACTCTCCAGCCCGGGGTAGTCGCCTAGCAGCGCCGCCGCACGCTCGACCGCGGCCTCATCGGCCTCGGTCACCACGGATGATGCCTGCGCGCGCCAATCGTCCAGCTGCGCGAGTGCGGCTTGGGCGTTCAACCAAGCCTCGCTGCCGGCTGAGCGTGCCGCGCCGACACGGGCCGCGCGCTCCGCCGCTGCCGCATCGCGGTCGAAGCCGGCGGCGATCATCGCCAGCCGCGTGCGCAGCGCTGCCACGCGAGCGTCGAGAACCGGATCGGCCGTGACCGGCACGACGACCTGCTCGGGCTCCCCGAAACCTAGCTTCTCGGCCGCACGAGGGGCAAGCGACGGCGTGGGTGTCGTGCTGGTGCCGGCACAGCCGCCAAGGAGCACAAGGGCAATGGGAGTAGCGCGGATCATGCGTCGACCTAGCTTTGCGAAGAATCTGAAGCAACGGGGCTTGCGCCCCCCGCGACCGCCGTCTAACAGCCCACCTCCAATGCGCGCCCGTAGCTCAGCTGGATAGAGCATCAGACTACGAATCTGAGGGTCGGACGTTCGAATCGTTCCGGGCGCGCCAATTTCCTACCGCCAATCCGCATCCACATCGCCGTTCAGGCGGGGGGCGGCCGTATCGGCCGCGACGCGAACACCGTCGATCACGATGGGGGTCGCGAGCGCGGGCAGACTTTCGCCCTCCGCGCCGGGCGCAGCAAAGCGCATGCCGCGCGCGGCGACCTGAGGGTCGCCGAACACCTGATCCACCGTGTTGATCGGACCAGCGGGAACGCCTGCCGCCTCCATCGCCGCCAGCAATCCCGCGCTGTCCCACTCCCGCGTGCACGCCTCGATCGCGACGATCAGGTCGGTGCGGTTGCCAACGCGCGCCGCATTGGTCGCGAAGCGCTCGTCCGACGCCATCGCATCAAGGCCCAGAACAGTGCACAGCTTGGCGAACTGGCGATCATTGCCGACCGCTATGATCAGGTGTCCGTCGCGCGTCGGAAAGCCCTGATATGGGGCGAGGTTGACGTGGCCGTTGCCCATTCGAGCCGGCACGACTCCGCTGGTCATCCAGTTGAGCGCTTGATTGCCGAGAACCCCGACCTGCGTGTCGAGCAGTGCCATATCGATCGTCGCGCCTTCACCCGTGCGGTGCCGCGCCTCGATCGCAGCCAGGATCGCGACCACCGAATACACGCCGGTGAAGATGTCGGCATAAGCGACCCCCGATTTTTGCGGGGCACCATCGGGCTCGCCGGTGAGCGACATCGCGCCGCCCATGCCCTGGATGATGAAGTCGTAACCGGCGCGGGCGGCGTAAGGGCCCGTCTGCCCGAAGCCGGTGATCGAACAATAGATCAGCCGCGGATTCGCCGCGCGCAGCGTCGCGGCGTCCAGCCCATATTTGGCCAGCCCGCCGACCTTGTAGTTCTCGATCACCACATCCGCGCCAGCGGCGAGCGCGGCGACGCGCGCCTGCCCTTGCGCGCTCGCCAGATCGACGGCCAGCGATCGCTTGCCGCGATTGCAGCTATGGAAATAGGCGGACGACAGGTCGGTCCCGTCGGGTGCCGAGACGAAGGGCGGGCCCCAATGCCGCGTGTCGTCGCCTTCGTCCGGCCGTTCGACCTTGATCACGTCGGCACCTAGATCGGCCAGCAGCTGCCCCGCCCAGGGCCCGGCCAGAATGCGCGCGAGCTCCAGCACGCGAATGCCCTGCAAGGGCCGGGGCGGAGGGGACGATGTCATCAGCTTATGTGGACCGCCTTGGTCACCAGATGCGCCCGGACGCCTTCGGGGCCATCCTCCGACCCGTGGCCGCTATCCTTGACGCCCCCAAACGGGCTGTCGGGCCACGATAGGCGCACGCCGTTGATCGCGACCATCCCCGCCTCGATCGCATCGCCGAGCAGGTTCTGCCGGCGACCATTTTCGGTGAAGCAATAAGCCGCCAGTCCGTAAGGCAGGCGGTTAGCCTGTTCGATCGCCTCCTCCATGGTCGAGAACGGGCGCAGCAGCGCGAGCGGGCCGAAGGGTTCGTCGTTCATCGCACGTGCTTCCAGCGGCACGTCGGCAAGGACGGTGGGCGGGAAGAAGAAGCCCGCATCGCCCTGTCGCTCGCCGCCCGCGATCACCCGCGCGCCCGTGGACAGCGCGTCCGCCACCATGGCCGCGATCGCATCGGGTCGTCGGGCATTCGCCATCGGGCCCATCTGGCTCGCCTTGTCGAGGCCGGGCCCCACGCGCAGTGCCTTGGTACGCTCGGCGAAGCCCTGCGCGAATGCATCGTAGATGCCGTTCTGCACATGGAACCGCGTCGGCGCGATGCAGACTTGGCCGGCATTGCGGAACTTGTGCGCCACCAGCGTATCGAGCGTGCGTTCAAGGTCGCAATCATCGAACACCAGCACCGGGCCGTGTCCGCCCAACTCCATCGTCGTCGTCATCATCGTGTCGGCCGCCAACCGGGCGAGATGCTTGCCGATCGGCACCGACCCGGTGAAGCTCAGCTTGCGCGTGATCGGCGACGCCAGCAGCTGCCGCGAGACCATGTCGGGCACCCCGAACACGCATTGCGCGACATCGCCCGGCAACCCGGCATCCTGGAAACAGCGCATCACCTCGCACGCGCTGCCCGCTGTCTCCTCACTCGGCTTGAGGATGATCGAACATCCCGCCGCCAGCGCAGGCGCAAGCTTGCGGACGACGTTCATGATCGGGAAATTCCACGCACAAAATGCCGCCACGGGGCCGATCGGCTGGTGCAGGACGAGGCTGCGCGTGCCGGTGGGGCGGGGCAGGACGCGCCCGGTGACGCGCAGGCCTTCGGCGGCATGGAAATCAAGCAAAGCGGCCGCGAAGGCGACCTCACCCTTAGCCTCAGCGGCGATCTTGCCCTGTTCGAGCGTCGCGATCCGTGCCAGGCGGTCGGCACGTTCGCGCATCAGCACGGCCGTGCGCTGCAGGATCACGGCACGCGCGTCGGGGCTGGTCGCGCGCCACGCGAGGAAGCCGCGCTGCGCCGCATCGAGCGCGCGGTCCAGATCGGCCGCTGT
>DASVUT010000256.1:0-1953 GCA_036386955.1 Sphingomonas sp.
CTGCGACCTGTTCTGGCCGTGCCTCGACATGCCCAGTGGCGAGCCCGCTGTGGTCTACCTCCACATCACCGTGCCCCGGGGGCTGAAGGCCCCGTCGAACGGCAAGCTGATCGGCGTCGATACGCTGCCCGATGGCCGCACCACATGGCATTGGCGCACGCGCAGCCCGAACCCTTATTCGGTCGCGCTGAATATCGGCCCCTATGAGGAACTGTCGGGCAGCTACAAGAGCCGCTTCGGCAACGCGATCCCGATGTTCTACTGGTATCTGCCCGGCAAGAAGGCAGAGGCCGAGCGGCTCTTTGCAGAGTTCGCACCCACGCTGGACTTCTTCGAAGCGAATATCGGCCCCTACCCGTTCGGCGACGAAAAGGTCGGCGTGGTCGAAACCCCGCACAAGGGCATGGAGCACCAGACCATCAACGCCTATGGCAATGACTATGCTAAGGCGATCGAGGGGTTCGACTGGCTGTTCCAGCATGAATTCACCCATGAATGGTTCGGCAACCAGTTGACCGCCGCGAATTGGGACGATTACTGGCTCCACGAAGGCTATGGCAGCTACATGCAGCCCGCCTATGGCCGCTGGCGCGAAGGCGAGGCGCGCTACGCCGCGATGATGAGCGCGCAGCGCGGCACCATCGCCAACACGGTGCCCATGGTCCGCGACCGCGTGCTGAGCGGCGAGGACGTCTATGATCCCGCGCGCGGTGGCCCCGGCGGCGACATCTATACCAAGGGATCGTGGATGCTCCACTCGCTGCGCTGGCTGATCGGCGACAAGGCGTTCTGGGATGTCACGCGCCTCGCCGTCTATGGCCGCACCGATCCCAAGCCAGGCAATTTCAGGCCGCGCTTCGGCTCGACCCGCGAGTATGAAGGCCTTGTGCGGCAGGTCACGGGCCAGGATCATCGCTGGTTCTTCGACACCTATCTGCGCCAGGCCGCGCTCCCCGAACTCGTCGAGACCAGGGCCGGCGATCGTCTGTCCCTCGCGTGGAAAACGGCGGGACCGTTTCCCATGCCGATCGAGGTGCAGATCGGCGACCGGATCGAACGCGTGGCGATGACGGGCGGCCGCGGCACCGTCACGGTCCCCGCCGCCGCGCATGTCGTGATCGACCCCCACGCCCGCGTACTGAGACGCTCCGTCGCGGTGGAGGAGCTTCAGGCGTGGCAGGCACGCGGGCGCAGGTAAGCCCTCACCGTACGCCGGCTGCCGCCGCCAGCACCAGCGCGGGCCCTAGATTGTTGAGCGCGTGGATGACGCTCGCCGTGCCGACCGCCACCCAGTAACCGCGCGTCCGCCAGACGAGGAACGCGGTCGAGAAGATCAGGAACGGCCACCAGATGGTGAGCCCCCAAATCGGTGCCGCCAGGCTGTGGAGCACGCCCCATAGCAGCGCGCTGGCGATCACCGCGACGCGCGGGCCTGCGAGACGATTGGCGAGCAGCAATGGCCCGCTCATGATCAGCGACTCAAGGATCGGCGATACGACCGCGATCAGTGCGACTAGCATTGGGCCGGTGGCGCCGCCGAGGTCGGGCGTCGCCGCCTGCGGGAACAGCGCCTGGGCGAGCAGCGACAACAGCGCCGCACCCGCCAGCGACAGGGCCGCCGCCACCAAGACATAGAGCCACCATAGCTCCGCCCGGAAGAGGAAGGCCGGCAGCGGCTTCAGCTGCCACGCGGGTGCCGTACGCGCGTGCTCGGCCATCACAGGATTCGCGTCGGTCTGCTCGGTATCCGTCATCGCCGCCCATGTCCGGGACCGTCGGCGATCCCCTAGAGGTACAGGAAGCCGCGCTTACCCGCTGCTTCATCCAGCGGATAGTCCTGCTCGACCCGGATCGCGTCGACGCCGGGTTCGCCCAGCCCCGGGATGAACAGCTGGTGCAGCCGCCGTTCGCCGATCTCGTTCTGGTGCGGCATGCGCACCACCGTCTTGCCGC
>DASVUT010000257.1:0-2381 GCA_036386955.1 Sphingomonas sp.
GGCGCTTAGGCACGCTTCTTCGCCGCAGCCGGCTTCGCCGCCGCCTTAGCTACAGGCTTCTTCGCCGCCGGCTTCTTCGCGGCCGCGGCCTTCGCAGGTGCCTTCGCGGGCGTCTTGCTCCCCTCCATCGACTTCTTCAGCGCCGCCATCAGATCGACGACGTTCGATGCCTTGGCCCCGCCTTCGTCCTTGTCGTCGATGATCTTGGTATCGCCCTTGGCCTTGCGCTTGCGCTCGACCAGATCGCGCAGCGCATCGACATAGCGGTCGTGGAAGGCATCCGGGTCGAACGCGCTGGTCTTGCGGTCGATCAGCGCGCTGGCGAGGTCGAGCAGTTCGGCGTCGGGCTGGTCGTCGGGAATGTCGCGAAAGAAGCCCTGGCTCTTCTGGACCTCTTCGGCATAGCGCAACGTCTCCAGCACCATGCCGCGCCCGCACGGCTTCAGGCTGACGACATATTCGCGCCCACGCATGGCCATCTGCCCCAGCCCGACCTTCTTGGCCCGGCGCAGCGCCTCGCGCAGCACGATGAATGCTTCCTCGGCCAAATCGTCGGCGGGAACGACGAAATAGGGTTTTTCATAGTACAGCACGTCGATCTCGCTCGCGTCGACGAACTGGGTCAACTCCAGCGTCTTCTTGGACTCCAGCTTGACCGCGTCGATCTCCTCCTGGTCGAGCAGGACGAATTCGCCCTTGCTGACCTCGTACCCCTTGACGATATCGTCGGTGTCGATCGCGCCGATGCCGGTCACGACCTTTTCATAATGGATGGGCTTACCCGTCGGCTCATGGATCTGCTTGAACGACACGGTCGCGCCGCTGCGGGTCGCCGAATAGATTTCGACCGGAATCGACACCAGCGCCAGCCTGATCTGCCCCTGCCAATAGGCGCGTGCCGCCATGATCGATGTTTCCTCGTTGCGAAAGCGATTCAATCCTTGGGCCGGGGAGTCGTTCCGTTCGCGCGCAATCTGGGGTAGGGGCCACCGCTATGGATGATCCGTTCGCCCTGTTCGATCGGTGGTTCGCGGAGGCTGAGGCCAGCGAGCCCAACGACCCCAACGCGATGGCGCTCGCCACCGCGGATGCGGCCGGGCGGCCGTCGGTGCGCATGGTGCTGCTCAAGGGGCATGGGGCGACGGGCTTCGTGTTCTACACCAACCGCGAAGGGCGCAAGGCGGCCGATCTGGCGGCTAATCCGCACGCCGCGCTGCTGTTTCACTGGAAGTCGCTGCGCCGTCAGGTGCGGATCGAAGGCTCGGTCGAATGGGCCAGCGACGCCGAATCGGACGCGTATTTCGCCTCGCGCAGCCGCGATTCGCGGCTGGGGGCCTGGGCATCGGACCAGTCGCGCCCGCTGTCCGATCGCGCCACCTTCGAGGAACGGGTGGAGGCGATGCGCGCGCGCTTCGACGGCGCGGACGTGCCGCGCCCGCCGCATTGGGGCGGGTACCGCGTCGTGCCGAGCGTGATCGAATTCTGGCAGGACCGCGAGGCCCGCCTGCACGAACGCCGCGTCTTCACCCGTGCAGGCGATGGATGGACGCAAGGGATGCTGTATCCATGACGATCGAGGAACGCCGCCGCCTCCTGCCGCTCGCCACCCGCGCCGCGCTCGCCAGCGTCGCGACCGCTGTGTTCCTGCTCGCGCTCAAAAGCTATGCGGCCTGGCGCACGGGATCGGTCGCGATGCTCGGATCGCTCGCCGACACCGGGCTCGATCTGCTCGCCAGCCTGGTGACCCTGTACGGCGTTCGGCTCGCCGCGACGCCGGCCGATCACGACCACCGGTTCGGGCATGGCAAGGCGGAGGCGCTGGCAGCTCTGTTCCAGGTCGCGCTGATTACCGCGTCGGCGGTCGGCATCGCGTGGCGTGCGGTGCTGTCGATCGGCGCGGATACGCCGCGCGGCGATGCGGGGTTCGGCATTGGCGTGTCGGTGATCGCGATCGGCGCGACGATGGTGCTGCTCGCCTATCAGCGCAGCGTCGTGCGCCAGACCGGATCGGTCGCGATCATGGCCGACAATATCCATTACCAGTCCGACGTGCTGCTCAACGGGTCGGTGATCGCCGCGCTGGTGCTCGACCAGTTCATGGGCTGGCGCGGTGCCGATCCGCTGTTCGGGATCGCCATCGCCTTGTGGCTGGCCTGGGGCGCGATCCGTGCGTCGTCGAACGCGATCGACCAGTTGATGGACAAGGAATGGCCCGAGGATCAGCGCGCCCGCTTCCTGGACGTCGCGGCGCGGCAGGAGGGTCTGCGCGGCATTCACGATTTTCGCACGCGGCGTGCCGGCACGCATGACTTCGCGCAATTCCATATGGAGGTCGACTCGCGCTTGTCGGTGGGGGCGGCGCACGAGATCGTCGAACGCGT
>DASVUT010000258.1:0-1916 GCA_036386955.1 Sphingomonas sp.
GACCGGTATCCGCCGAGCAGCAGCAGCGACCCCGCCAGCACGATTACATAGGGCCCGCGCGCGCCGATCGTCGCCATGCCGACCGCGGCCAGGATGAGGTAGGTCGTCCCGAGCCCCCCTTCCGAGAAGGACGGCACCGCCAGGATGAAGCGCAGGACGACGAGCAGCCCGAGCGCCGCGGCGATCACGCCGAGCGCGGCGATGCGCGACGCCTTGCCGTGCCAGACCGCCTTGAGCATCGCGGTCAGATATTGCTGCGGGGCCAGCGCGCCTGCCGCAAGGATGAGCAGCGGATATTCATAGGTCCAATCGAACGCAACCGGCGCGATCAGCCCCGCGAAGATCCCGCCCAGCACCCCGCCGGTCGACATGGCGAGATAGAACCCGGTCAGCCGATCGGGCGCGGGGCGGTCCCGGAACATGGCGGTGTGGAGCGCGACGGACGCCATGAACAACAGCACCAGCGCGATGCCGAGATTGAACCAGGGCCGCTCCTGATAACCCCCCATCATCGCGCCGCCGAACAGCAGCAGCGTGATCGGCGCGATCCGCGTGATGGTATCCGCCGCCGCACGATTGGCGGCAAAGGCGACGGTGAAGCTCAGCAGGTACAGCCCGAGCGGGATCACCCACATCAGCGGCATCGCGACCACATCGGTCGTGATATAGGTCGATGTGGCGAGCATCAGCCCCGACGGCACCGCCGCCAGCATGATCCACCGTGCGATCCGGCGCGGGCTGGCGGGCGGCGTCTTTGCCTCCAGCGGCGCATCGCGCGCGGTATTGGGCAGGCGTAACGCACACGCGACCATCACAACCACGAGCGCACCATAGCCGATCGTCCAGGCGAGGCTCTGGCTGTGCAGGCTCAGCATGGGCTCCAGTAGCAGTGGATAGGCGATCAGCCCGGCGAAACTCCCCAGGTTCGATGCCGCATAGAGCGCGTACGGATCGCCGCCCCCGGCCTGCGCGTACCAACGCTGCACCAGCGGCGCCTGTGCCGACACGGCAAGGAACAAGGGCCCGATCGAGGCCGCGAGCAGCCAAGGCACCCACAAGGCCGGCTGACCGGCCGGCGGTATGGCGATGTCGAGCAGCCCGATGGGCAGCAGCAGCGCGGCACCCGCGAACGCCGCCATGTGCACCGCCGCCTGCACGCGCGGTCTCAGCCGCCCCAGCGCATGCGCATAGGCGTATCCGCCCAGCAGCAGCGCCTGGTAGACCAGCATGGCCGAGTTCCAGACCGCCGGCGCACCGCCCAGCCGGGGCAGTGCCATGCGCGCGACCATCGGCTGAACCAGGAACAGCAGGAACGAGCCTGAAAAGATCGTCGCGACGAACAACGCCCGCCCGCCGCGGCCCATGGTCGCGTCAGTCATGGCCGGGCCGTGCGATCCGATAGAGCTGGTGACGGCGCAGCGGATGGCCGGCGTCCAGATCGGGATGGTCGAAATCGCCCCCGGCCACCCGCACCATGCCCAGCCGCTCGATCAAGCGGCGGCTGCGGGCGTTGGCGGGCACCGTCACCGCGGCGATGGAGGGCACGTCCAGATACGTCCAGGCCCAGGACAAGCTCGCCGCCGCGGCCTCGGTCGCATAGCCGCGACCCCACACGCCGCGTGCCAGTCGCCAACCAATCTCCACCTCGCCGGCGATCGGCGCAGGGGTGGGCATCAATCCGCAAAAGCCGATGAACCGCCGGTCCGACCGTCGCTCGATGGCCCAGAAGCAATGGCCGGTCCGCGCCATGACGGTGTTCATCCGATCCCGCGCGTGCCGGGCCTCGCGCCATGTCGCGCGGGGCCCGTGATAGCGCATGACCTCGGCGTCCTGCCCCATGGCATGGAAAGGCGCGACGTCGGACTGCATCCACTGCCGCAGCACCAGCCGTTCGGTATCGATCACGCGCGCGGCCG
>DASVUT010000259.1:0-4163 GCA_036386955.1 Sphingomonas sp.
ACGAAAATCGCCGGCGTCAGCCCGGCGGCGGGCGCCCCCAGGATCAGCGCGAAGAAGCCGGCGCCGACCAGGATCAGCCCGATGCCGAACTTGAACGGCGCGCTGGGTTCGATCCCGCGCTTGGCCATCCACACCCACAAGGCGCCGAACAGCGGTGCGAGCGTGATGATGAAGAACGCGTTGACCGAGTTGAACACCGATGCCGGGATCGTCCAGCCGAACATTGCCCGATCAACGCGCTGGTCGGTATAGAGCGTCAGCGACGATCCGGCCTGTTCGAACAGAGCCCAGAACAGCGGCGACAGCGAGATGAGGAAGAGGGCGGCGAAGATGCGGTCGCGCTCCACACGGGGCAAGCCGCGAAATGCGGTCAGCAGGATGTAGCCGATGGTGACGATCGCCGCGACGATCAGCAATGTGCCGACCGCGCCCTGGCTGCGCACCAACCACCAGCAGAGCGCGATGCCGGCGAGCGCGCCCAGATAGATCGTCCATTCGACCGACAGGCCGATCGGGCTGCGCGCCTTGAGCGCCGCGGGCCGCGCGGGCTCGCCGACATCGTGGAGCTCGCCGCGGAACAGCACGAACACGACCAGGCCCAGCGCCATACCGATCCCCGCCGCACCGAAGCCGTAACCCCAGCCGACGGTTTCGCCGAGAATGCCGACGATGATCGGCCCTGCGAACGCGCCGGTGTTGATCCCCATGTAGAAGATCGAGAATGCCCCGTCGCGCCGCCCGTCGTCGCGCGGATACAGTTTCCCGACGAGCACCGAGATGTTGGCTTTCAGGAACCCCGTGCCCACGATGATGAAGGCGAGCGCCAGGTAGAAGCCGTTGAGTGCGGACCCCTGCACCCCCTGCGGCGCCTCCACCGCGGCGATCAGCAGATGGCCGATGGTGATGAAGATGCCGCCGACCAGCACCGCCTTGCGCGGGCCCAGATATCGGTCCGCGACATAGCCGCCGATGATCGGGGTGATGTACACCAGCGAGGTGTACGCGCCGTAGATCGCGTAGGCGGGATCCTCGGTGAACAGGAAATGCTTGGTGAGGTAGAGCACCAGAATGGCGCGCATGCCGTAATAGGAGAAACGCTCCCACATCTCGGCGAAGAACAGCATGTACAGGCCGGTGGGATGGCCCAGGAACGTCCTGGCGTCGGCGGGAACCCCGCCCGTGCGCATGTCGGCCATATCGTCGTCACTGCTCCTGTACGCGTGCCCCGGGTCGCACCCGCGGCATCGCGGCGCAACCTAGCGTGAAAGCGCGGGGTGTAAACAATGGTGCGATGCGGCTATTTCGCGGCCATGCTGAACGACCGCTCCACGCCGCTCTCCCTCCTTTCCAAGCGCCGATCGGGCAAGCCGCGCGACCTGATCGCGCCGGGGCCGACGCGCGAACAACTGGAACAGGCGTTGGCGATCGCGATGCGGGTGCCCGACCATGGCAAGCTTTCGCCCTGGCGGTTCGTGATCGTCGGGGCCGACCAGCGCGATCGACTCGCGACGCTGCTGACCGATGCGTATCGCGCCGAAAGGCCGGAGGCGGGGCGGCTGGAGATCGAGGCGATGGAGCAGTTCGCGCGTCAGGCTCCGGCGCTGGTGGTCGTGATTTTCTCCCCGCGCGAGAGCCATATCCCCGCATGGGAGCAGGAACTGTCCGCGGGCGCGGCGTGCATGAACCTCCTCCACGGCGTCCATGCGATGGGATTCGCGGGCGGATGGCTGACCGGCTGGCCGGCGTATAGCGAGGCGGTGCGCGACGCATTCGGCACCGCGCCCGAACGCATCGCCGGATTCATGTTCATCGGCACGCCGTCGCGCCCGCTCGACGAGCGGCCCCGCCCCGATCCGGCACGGCTGATCTCTGACTGGTAGACTCGGGAGGCCATGCGGTGTATTAAACCACCATGACAGCCCTGAGCAACGACGACAGTCCGGTCTATATTCGCCTGCGCGGCACCATCACCGCGGGCATATTGCGCGGCGATTACGCGAGTGGGGACCAGCTTCCCTCCGTGCGGGCGCTGGCCGCCGAACATGGCGCGAACCCGCTGACCGTCGCCAAGGCGTACCAAAGCTTTCAGGACGACGGCTATGTCGAGGTCCGCCGGGGCGTCGGCATGTTCGTGCTGCCGGGGGCGGCGGAGCGGTTGCGCAATGCGGAGCGTGCCAGCTTCGTGACCACGCAATGGCCGCGGATTCGCGATCATATCGAGCTGATCGGGCTGGACGCGGCGGAGTTGCTGGAGCGCGAGCGGGCGTAATATGCGGTCTGTTCTCCCGCGAAGGCGGGAGGCCGGGCCTTCTTGTCGACACTGGACTCCCACCTTCGCGGGAGAACAGTTCAGAACAACCCCAGCCCCGCCACCTCATCCTTGCTGAGCGTGATGCCGAACATCAGCCCCAACCGCATGCGGTACACGCGCGGGTCGGTGATCTCGCCGCTCGAACGCTCCGTCCCCGCCTGTCGGCTATAATGCCGGTCGGTCAGGCTGGCGAACCCGTGGGGCAGGACGATGCTGACGATGCGCAGGCGGCGAAACCGGCTTTCGGCCGCGCCGCTCGCCCAATGGCTGCCCATGGCAAGGTCGGCGTCCCACACGGTGGCGGTGGTGAAGCTGTACTGGGGGCACCAGCCTTCGCCCGCGCCGCGCCCGTCGGTGGTTGCCGCATCGCCGTCGCGCAGCAGCATCCAGCCATGGACCGCATCGGCAACGAGCCGGAACCGCGCCCCGTCGAGCGCCACCGCTTGCGCACCGTCGACCAGCCGCATCGGCGGCGCATAGCTGCCCCCGAAGCCGGCGTCGGCGATCCAATCCTGCCCGTCGATCGTCACCAGGCTGAGCACATGGGTCAGCGGGGGCACCTCGCTCGCCCCCAGCCACACCCGCGCCAGCACCGGCCGTGCGGTGAAGCCCAGCGCACCCAGCGCGTCGTCGAACAGCCGATTATGTTCGAAGCAATAGCCGCCACGCCCCGCGCCGACGAGCTTGGCGAATACCGCGTCGCTGTCGATCGCGATCGGGCGGCCGAGGATCACGTCGAGATTCTCGAACGGGATCGCCAGCCGGTGCGCGCGTTGCAGCCGTTCGAGACCGGCGGCGTCGAGAGTCGGGCGCGCGGGCATGGCGATACGGGCGAGATAGGCGTCGAGGTCGAAGCTCAAGCGGCAAACGCCTCCGCAGGAATCGCGTAGAGCGCGTCGGCGCTGGCGGTGGCGGCGGCGCGCAGGCCCAGCGCCTCAGGGACGAGCTGTTCGAGATAGAAGCGGGTGACCGCGCGCTTGGTCGTGCCGAACAGATCGTCCCCCGCCGCACGCGCGCCGCGCTCCATCAGCCAGCCGCACACCGCGACCGAGACCATGGTCAGGAAGGGATAGCTCGCCGCGAGCCGATCGTCGTGGTTCGCACCCTGCAGCGTCCGCCCGATCGCCTCCACCGCATCGACCAGTTCGATCAGGTGGGCGCTCTGAGCCTCCGCGCGCATGTCGGCGACCAAAGCGGCGAAAGCGCCGCCGTTATCCAGCGACAGCTTGCGGCCGACCAGATCGGCGGCCTGGATACCGTTGGTGCCCTCATAGATCGGCGTGATGCGCGCATCGCGGAAGAACTGCGCCGCGCCGGTTTCCTCGACATAACCCATGCCGCCATGGATCTGGATGCCGATGCTGGCGACCTCGTTGCCCAGATCGGTCGCGTGCGCCTTGGCGAGCGGAGTGACGAGTTCGAGCCGGTCGCGCGCGCGGGCGTCGCCCAGCGTGCCGCGATCGACCTGGCCGCAGGCGTAATAGACCAGCGCGCGGGCGGCTTGCGTCTGCGCCTTCATCCGCATCAGCATGCGACGGACATCGGGATGCTCGACGATGCGCACCGAATCGCGGCTGGCCGCACCCGCGCGCGGCGATTGCACGCGGTCGAGCGCATAGGCGACCGCGGCCTGCGTCGCGCCTTCGGCGACCTGGACGCCCTGAAGCCCGACATTGAGCCGCGCATTGTTCATCATCGTGAACATGGCGCGAAGCCCCGCATGCTCCGCCCCGATCAGCTCGCCGACGCAATCGTCGTGATCGCCAAAGCTCAGCACGCAGGTCGGCGAGGCATGGAGCCCCATCTTGTGTTCGATCGACACCACGCGGACATCGTTGAAGGCGCCCGGCTC
>DASVUT010000260.1:0-3552 GCA_036386955.1 Sphingomonas sp.
GCCGACCACGGGTGTGGCCGCCAGCCGCGCGCGCGAGGTGCCGCCTTCGACCCGCGCGGTCCAGACGCGCGTGGGGGTTTCGCCCAGCGCGAGCTGTCCGATCGCCTTGGACGCGCTGCCGCCCGGCTGCGCCCAATTGGTGTTCACCTCGGGCGCCGGCACGACGACCTGGACGTCGGCGATCGACTTGTCGATGACGATGTCGTTCTCGCCGGCCAGGATCGACACGCGATTGCCCACGGTCGGCGTCGTGTTGCCCTTGCTCTTGAAGATGCCGCACGCACCCAGGGACGCCAGCGCGGCGAGTGCGACGCCTGCGCGGAATACTGACTTCATCGTGAACCACTACCTTGTTGAATGCCGGCATCGACCCCTAGAGAGCCGGCCATCTGAACGGCGCGTTGACGGATGGTGTCGGGCACCTGCGCATTGGCCGCGATCTGCCCGAACAGCCGCCCCGCAAGATCGCGCCGTCCCGTCCGGATATAGGCGACGGCAAGCAGTTCGCCAGCACTGCCGAAATACGCGTTGGCGGGCACCGCGAGGGGCCGCATCCGGTCGATCACGACCTGGGGCGCCAGCGTATCATATTCGGCCGAGGTTTGGCGGATCAGCGCCAGTTCGCGAAAGGCGGCGGGCTGATCGGCGTCACCGGCGACAGCGGCGAACTTGGCCGCGGCGCCCTTGGTATCCTGCTTGCGCAACAGCACGTCGGCCTGAGTGAACAAGGCGATGGCGCGGTAGCCTTCGCGGCTCGACCCGGCCAGATCGGCGAGCGGGGCCGCCGCCTGCGGCACCCGGTCGCTGGCGAGCGCGTCATAGGCGGTCTGAAGCTTTTCGCCCTCTTCGCCGGCGGCCACGCCCTGCCGATGCTGCCAAAACAGGAATCCGCCGAAAGCAGCGAGCGCGATAAGGACGGCGGCGATGGTCGCGCGACCATAGCGGGTCCAGAACCCGGCGAGCTGATCACGACGCAGCTCCTCGTCGACTTCGCGCAGGAAAGCCTGATCGGTGTTCGGGGTAAGCGCCAAGGACGGCTCCGGCAGGTGTGGGAAAGCGCGCCTCTTAGCGCCCGCGCGCCCGAAACGGAAGCGTATCAGTCCTTGGGCGCATAGACCTGTTCGGGCCCGGGAAAGCTGCGCGCCCGCACCTCCGCGGCATAATGTTCGGCGCTGGAGGAGATCATCGCGGCCATATCGCCATAGCGTTTGACGAAGCGGGCGGTGCGATCGAACAGGCCCAGCATATCCTCGGCGACCAGCACCTGGCCGTCGCACTGCACCGATGCGCCGATGCCGATGGTCGGGCAATCGACCGTCTGCGTGATCGTCACCGCGATCGGCTCCACCACGCCTTCGACCACGATGCTGAACGCGCCGGCGCGGGCGATCGCCTGCGCGTCGCCTACGATCTTGGCGGCTTCGGCCTCCGTGCGGCCGCGCGCGCCATAGCCGCCCAGCATGTTCACCGCCTGCGGCGTCAGCCCGACATGCCCCATCACCGGGATGCCGCGTTCGACCAGAAAGGCGACGGTGGGCGCCATGGCCGCCCCGCCTTCCATCTTCACCGCCGCCGCGCCGGTCTGCTTCAGCAGGAACGCCGCACTTTCGAAGGCTTGCGCGGGCGATGCCTCGTAGCTGCCGAACGGCATGTCGATGATGACCAGCGCATGGTAGCTGCCCCGCACCACCGCGGCCCCGTGCGCGGCCATCATGTCGAGCGTGACCGGCACGGTGGAGGGCAGGCCGTAGACCACCTGCCCCAGGCTGTCGCCGACGAGCAGCATGTCGCAGTGGGGATCGAGCAACTGAGCCGTCCGCACAGTGTAGGCGGTCAGCATCACCAGCGGCTCAGCCCCCTTGCGCTCGCGGATCGCGGGGACCGTGAGGCGCTTGAGCGGGGCTGGCGTGGGATTGGCGCGGCTGGTCGCGGTGTCGAGCGTGTAGGTGGTGGACATGGCCGCGAGCCTAGCCGCCCCGGGCGCAACGATCCAGCCGCGCCCCACTTAGCTGACGACGACGCCCTTCCAGAAAGCGATGCGGCCCTTGATCTGCGCGGCGGCGGCTTTGGGATCGGGATAATACCAGGCGGCATCGACGTTGCGGGCGCCGTCCACGACGATCGTCTTGTAGCTGGCCTGCCCCTTCCACGGGCAGCTCGTGTGCGTCGCGCTGTCGACGAACATGTCGCCCATGATGCTGTCGGCGGGGAAATAATGATTGCCGTCGACGACCACCGTGTCGTCGGACTGAGCGATGACGGCGTCGTGCCAGCGTGCGGTGGGCATGATCAGTCTCCTGTGAGCAAGGCCGCCTCATAGCGCGCCGGCGCGAACCCCACCAACAACGTGCCGCATCGTTCGAGCACGGGACGCCGGATCGCGGCCGGGTGCGCGATCATGATGGCGAGCGCACGGGAGCCGTCGAGTTCGGCCGTGTCGGCGTCGGGCAGCTTGCGGAAGGTGGTGCCGGCCCGGTTGAGCAACGCCTCCCACCCGAGATCGTCGACCCACCGGGTGATGCGCGCCGCGTCGACGCCGTGTTTGCGCCAGTCGTGAAAGGCGTAAGCGATGCCGTGCGCGTCGAGCCAGGCGCGCGCCTTCTTGATCGTGTCGCAATTGGGGATGCCGTAGAGGGTCGTGGTCATGTGGTCCCTCGAACGGATCGGGTTGCCATATGTCAATCCGAGCGGGCCGACATGGCGTGTCGCGGGGCCAAAGGTCACACCAGGGTCACACTATCGCGCATGTCCGGCGACTGTTGGGAAGTGGCGCAGTTGCCGCGAACCGTGCCAATCGGGCGGCAGATCTGCTCATTCGGGGTGGTGGGTGTACGTGCGTGAGAAAGAGCGAAGACCGACCAATGCCGATTTGTCGATTCCTTCGCATGGCAACGTAGATGTAGGACAGTGCGGCGTGGCAGCTTATGTCCAGACACCACGCCTCGCTCCACCTTGCTCATTGCCTCGACGTGGTCCTTCGCTAAGCTCATGATGATGAGCGTTCGACCAATGTTTCGTATCGGCTTAGGTGCCGCTCTTTCGCTTTTTGCTGCCTCTACCGCGTGCCAAGAGGCCACGTCCCCTGGCAAAACTAGTGCGATCAAAGCAGACAAATCCCAAGTGGCGTTCTTTAGGCGACCGACCGCTCTTGCTGCTGCACGGGCATCATCCACACCAAGCCCCATCATTGTTCTGCTCTCAACTGACCCGTGGAGGATGGTAATCGGGTCGGACTCCCCGAGTTTCGCACTGTACAACGACGGAACAGTGATCGTTCGCGACAAGGATGAATATCGGACGGTCAAGTTACAGCCAGCCGAGGTGAACGACTTGGTTACAACGTTTGCTAGTTCCAGCCTGACCGCCCTATCAGGGCGGTATGATGCGACACGTTGGACCGATCAGCCGGAAAACAACCTGCTTCTTTACGGCCGCAAAGTGCCGCTCTTCATCACCGTATATGGATCGCTCGACAAAGAGGACGTGAGGGCAAAGGTTCCCGACGCAGTTCTCGCGGCGTTCGACAGATTGCGGAGATTCTCTGTTGTACGT
>DASVUT010000261.1:0-2467 GCA_036386955.1 Sphingomonas sp.
ATGCGACCGCACCGCCCTGCCCGACCTGGCCGAGCCGGTGAAGCTTCCCGCGCTGCTTCGCGACTGGGCTCCCGACCGCACGCTGTTCTTCGCCGACGAGACCGGTGGCGTCCCCGCGCTGGAGGCCATGCGGGCGGGCGGATCCTGCGCGGCGATCCTGATCGGACCCGAAGGCGGGTTCGATCCGCACGAGCGCGAGGCGATCCGGGCGCTCCCTCGGGCGGTGGGCATTTCGCTGGGGCCGCGCATCCTGCGCGCCGACACCGCCGCGGCGGCGGCGATCACTGTATGGATGGCCGCCGCGGGTGATTGGACGCATTTCGGCGGGAACGGAAAAGCGGAAAAGTTGTTCTAGGTTAAACCGGCGCTTGCTTGCCGGTTGCAGGAGATTTGTATGAGCCAGAACATCGCATCGGCCGTATTCGATAGCGAGTCGGAAGCCGGCCGCGCCGTATCCGAACTGCGCAGCGCGGGTGTGCCCGACAGCGCGCTGTCGATCATCGCGCAGCATGATGGAAAGACGAGCACTACCACCGGTGCCGGTGACACCGAGCATGACGGTCACGGAAGCGTGATCCGCGGTCTGCTCGGCGGTGGCGCGCTGGGCGCCGGCCTTGGCGTCGCGGCGCTCGCCATTCCCGGTGTCGGCCCGCTCGCAGCCATTGGCGCGATCGCGGCTTCGGCAGCACCAGAGGCGATGGCCATCGGCGCGGTCGCCGGTGCGGTTGCGGGCGGCCTGAACGAGTCGCTCGAAAAGCATGGCATCGGCAAGGACGATGCCAGTTACTATAGCGATCGGATCAAGGGCGGCGGCACGCTGGTCGCGGTCATGGGCACCGCGAGCGATACCGAAACGCGCAACCTGCAGGAAATCCTGTACCGCAATGGCGGCCACAGCTCGACCCAGTCGCGGATGGCGTCGGTTTGAGCTGACCGGTCACTCGCGGACGACAACGGGGCGGGAGGGCGAAAGCCTTCCCGCCCTTTCGTCGTCGCGGGGGTCGTTGCGGGGGCGCGCAATCCGCGCTTGGCGCAGTGTTTCATCGTGCCTAAGGCGCGATCATGGACCAGACCTCGCCCTTGATCGAATCCCGCGATCAATTGATCGCCCATTTCGCGAGCGGGGAGAAGCCGCCCGAACGCTGGCGGATCGGGACCGAGCACGAGAAGTTCGTGTTCCACGAGGCCGATCACCGCGCCCCCAGCTACGACGAACCCGGCGGCATCCGCGATCTTCTGGGTGCGCTGACCGAACATGGCTGGCGGCCTGTCGAGGAGAGCGGCCCTGGTGGCACCAACGTCATCGCGCTGACCGGCACCGACGGTAGCGTCAGCCTGGAACCCGCGGGCCAGTTCGAGCTATCGGGCGCGCCGCTCGAACATCTGCACCAGACCTGTGCGGAGACCGGGCGCCACTTGGTCCAGGTCAAGGCCGCGGGCGAGAAGCTGGGGATCGGCTTCCTGGGGCTGGGCATGTGGCCCGATAAGCGGCGCGACGAGCTGCCGATCATGCCCAAGGGCCGCTACGCCATCATGCGCGCGCACATGCCGCGCGTCGGCTCGCTTGGGCTCGACATGATGCTGCGCACCTGCACGATCCAGGTGAACCTGGACTATGCGTCGGAGGCCGACATGGCCAGGAAGTTCCGGGTCGGATTGGCGCTGCAGCCCCTGGCGACCGCGCTGTTCGCCAATTCCCCTTTCACCGAAGGCAAGCCGAACGGCATGCTGTCCTATCGCAGCCATATCTGGTCCGACACCGACCCCGCGCGCACCGGCATGCTGCCCTTCGTGTTCGAGGGTGGCTTCGGCTATGAACGCTATCTCGATTACATGCTGAACGTGCCGATGTACTTTGTGTATCGCGACGGTCGGTATATCGATGCCGCGGGGTTGTCGTTTCGCGATTTCCTGCGCGGCGAGCTTTCGGTGCTGCCGGGCGAGAAGCCAACGCTGGCGGACTGGGACAACCACCTGTCGACCGCGTTTCCCGAGGTGCGGCTGAAGACGTTCCTGGAAATGCGCGGAGCCGATGGGGGCCCGTGGAGCCGCATCTGCGCCCTGCCCGCATTCTGGGTCGGGCTGCTGTACGACCAGGGTGCGCTCGATGCCGCCTGGGACCTGGTCAAGGACTGGACGATCGAGGAGCGTCAGGCGCTGCGCGACGCGGTGCCCGCCCGCGCGCTCGATGCGCCGATCCCGGGCGGCGGGACGCTGCGCGATATTGCGGGCCGCGTCCTCGACATCGCGCATGCCGGCCTCGCCGCCCGCTCGCGCACCAATGCGGCGGGCGATGACGAGACGGGGTTCCTCGACCCGCTGCGTGAGATCGTCCGGTCGGGCAAGGTACCCGCGCAGGTGCTGCTGGATAGGTACCACGGCGAATGGGGCGGTGATGTGAGCCGGGTGTATGAGGAGCTGCGATTCTAGAGCGTTGTCCGATCATGTGGCATCACTGGCACGGAGG
>DASVUT010000262.1:0-3625 GCA_036386955.1 Sphingomonas sp.
CGTCTGACCGGTGGAGGACCTCACCACGCATCACCGCCCCAAGCCTCGCATTTGGCGCAGATGTCGGGATTGTCCTCGAACCCGGCCTCGAACACCGGCTCATCGCAAACTTTGCAAAGGGTAGCGGCCGGGGTTCCTGCGACCGGCGCAAAGGCGATCACGTCGGCCCACAATATGGCGTCAGCGGTGCGATCGGCGATCAGCTCGCCGGTGGCGGTCACGACGGTGACGCGCGCGGCGCTGGCTGGACCACTGCTAAACGGCGGCGGGTCGAAGCGATCGTGGAGCTTGAGGCCGTAGGCGTCGATAAAGGTGGCAAGCGGCCACTCAACGCCGTCGGCGCGGATGATGCGCGCCGCCAGCATCACAGCATCCCCAGGGCTTGCATGTAGGCCTCGAGGATCGACTGCTCTTCCTGGAACTCTTCCCGCTTCTTCTTGCGGATGTTCAGGATCGTGCGGATCGCCTTAGGGTCGTAGCCGCGGCTCTTTGCCTCGCCCATGACATCCTTGATGTCGTCGGCAATGCCCTTCTTCTCTTCTTCGAGCCGTTCCGCCCGTTCGATCAGAAGGCGAAGCTCGTCGCCGGCCACGCGACCGCCTCCCAAGCCGGAGGCGCGCTCGGTCGTGTCGGTGGCGGTCGTCGTCATGATCGGGGCTCCTGAGATTGAATGAAGAGAGGGGTTGGGCCGGCGCCAGCGCGGGCTCCTGTAGAAAGCCGTTCACCAAGGGCTGGGCGCGGGTCAGAACATCGGGCGCGGCCGACGCGGCACCGGGTGGCAGTCGGCCGTGAGCACCCAAGATGCCTCGCCGTCGTCAAAGCGGACGCTGGCGCATTCGCGGCGAACAGCGAGGACATCGGCCTGCTTCTTCTGCCCAAGGCCTTGATGGAGGATGCGGTCGCCTGGGCCGATGCCGACCGCGACGCCGATGCGCCCGCCCATTTCACAGGCCGAACATCGCGAACGGCCCGGGGCCGTCGATCGCCTTGTCGATAACGATCACCAGGAGCTGGCCGATCACGAACCCGGCGAGGCACCGGGCGCTGATCTGGTTGGGAGAAAGCGGATCGGAGCGACGCATGTCAGCGACTCCCCGAGCCATGGCGCGCAACGAAGATCGCCAGCGCGAACGGCGTCGCGATCAACACCAGCAGGACGGTCACCACAATGCGCAGGATGCGCACGGCCCGCGCCTGGGCCGCAGGTGCCGAAGCGCCGTTCACCGGTCGTCGCCCGAGCAGGCGGGGCACGCGTTCTCATCGTCCCAGGCGCTGCTGCCACAGCGGCGGCAGACGAGCGGATGGAGTGAAGCCGGCTCCGTCGCGAGCTGGTGATAGACGTCGGCGTCGAGCGGGAAGATGGCGCGCAGTCGCTCCAGCGTTTCGCGGTAGCGCGCCCGACTAGTCGGGGCTTCAAGGGCATGGACCGTGTCGAGCGCAGCCGCGACCTCGCCGGCGTTGCGCGCGAGACGCCCCGCGACATCCATGATGGACAGGCCAGCGGCTTCACGACGGAGACGCAAATAGGCGGACGCGCGGAGCGGCGGCAGAGCGGAGACGCGGGACGGCTGCTCCGGCGGGAGGGCAAAGGTGCGGGCAAAAGCATGCAACACGGGACGGTCCTTTCAGGCAAGGGGGTGGCGTTGCCGGAAGCGGGGACTTCCGACGGGGCGAGGGGACGCGGTGCGTGTGCGGCCGGGCGGGCCGCGTGGGATCAGGTCACGAAGGTGGCGGCGAGCGCCGGGCCGAGCAGCTTTGCGCGTTCGTGGGGGCTGTCGTCGTCGTTGGCCGGCTCATGATGATTCTCGTTCGCCGGGCGCGGCGGGTTCTTGGGCGGCGACCACGCGCCAAAAGGGAGGCGGACCTCCGCGTTGGGCTTGGCGCTGGGCCTGATCTGACGGATGAAGGATAGCTGCGCGACGGCGCTGAAGGCGCAATCGTCATCGGTGCAGACGATACGCAGTTCGCGCACGCTGTCGGTAATCTGCTGGCTGTCACGGATGATGGTTTTTGAATGGCAGTGCGGGCATTTGATGCCCGGCAGGCGAGCGCGTTCCTTAGACATGGGTCCCCCCGGTATTCCCCGCGGTCGGCCCCGTGCCGGTCGGAAGGAAGCTGGATAGCCGGCGCTCGACGGCCGCAATCGCGGCCCCGGCCTCGCTGGCATGGGCCAGGGCGCGGTGGACCTCGATCGGGGGAGCATTGCCGACGGAAACAGTAAGGGCGGCAGCCATGGCCTCGCCGCACTCGATCGCGGCCTCGCCCACTTCTTCGACCAGCTCGCGGCAGTCGGCCTTTGCGGCGACGACGACGAGGTCGAGCTGGTGCGCATGGGCGTCGAGGAAGGGCGCGCCCTGTCCGCCGGCGGCGATATAGGCGGCGTCGAGCGCCAGCATCTGTTCGAGCGTCGGGCGCGTCGCGCTTTCGGGGTTCGCCCATTCGTAGATCGTGCGATCGGAGCGGCCGACGACATGGCCAGCGGCTTCGTAGCCGAGCAGGCCCGCGATGCGCGTGGTGGCGTCTGCCCAGCTATGCGGGACGCGGAGCTTTGTCATGCGGCGGAAGACTCTGGTGCGCCGACGCGCCGGTATTTGGCGAAGTGGCGAGCCATGGCAGCGATATCGACCGGCCCATCCATGTTTCGGCAGACTGCGCTGGCACAAGCCATAGCTGCCGACACATCCTCGCTGGTTGTGGTTGCACGCAGCGCCTGCGCCAGCAGGGCGGCACCCGCATGAACGGCACAAAGGTTACGACCATCGAGAAGGTGAGTTGCGAGCTTGAGGCAGCGGCGAGGATCAAAGCCAGCGTCACGCGCGGCCCGAATTCGCCAGCCAGACGTGTTGCTTCCGATCATGTAGTCTACCGATTGGGCGCATTGCCCCGCGCCAGCGGAAAGCTCCATGACGTCGACATCAAGAGGCATGCTGAATGCCTTGCGATCCACGGCCTTGTTCGCATGGGTCCTCTACATCGCCGCTGCGGTAAACGTCCAACGTGAGATCACGAAGAGGGGGACGACCGATGCTGGTCAGAGCTGCAACTGCATCATGAGGAATGAATCCGTCAGGCCAGTTGGCTGCGCTTCTAAACCAAGAAGCGAAGCGGCCGAAGTTTTGAACCGAGCAGCCCTTTCCGGCTTGCAACCGGTTAAAGAAGCTTCCGCTGTTCACGACGATGGTCGCTACCCGAGCGAGCGACTTGCCTCCGCATTGCCGGACGCGCGCCTCGTATGTCGCCGCAACCGTTCGCATGGCGTTCTCATATGCGTCATCCATGCACCGGTAGATGCGTCATATGTGCACCGTCTGTCAATGTCGATTTACCGCTCGTGCGAACAATTATTCCGCGTCATACGTGCCGCATGTCCATAGTGGTTCTGCAAGAAAGGATTGCTGCCAAGCTCGCTGAGTTGAACGTCTCAGCGCGCGAGATATCGATGGCGGCTGTGAAGCAGCCTGATGCGATCAGGAACATACTGAAAAAGAATGCAATGCCTGCCGTCGATCGGTTGGACGCCATTGCCGCTGAACTAGGAACCACCGCTGACTGGCTGCTTGGCCGGCATGGCGCTGCTGAACGTAGCGACCCCGTAGAGCCACCTGTTTCAGAAGCGATGTTCCGC